>DDCS01000157.1 GCA_002335345.1 Flavobacteriaceae bacterium UBA2000
TCAGATCATTCGCCATGTAGCCGTCTAGCACAAAGTTATCTTGGAACAGTTTTGGATTGGCAAAAAGTTTAAGCTTTTGATCGTTATTTAAATCATTCATATTTTTATAACTCTGAAAGTTAACATTACTTTTATCTAAGAGAGACAGCCCCGTACTATCAACCAGTAGCACATTTAAGTCTTGACATAACTAACTGCGCGTCGAAAAAAAACGTTCATCCACCATGTCCTAAGCATTTTTTCGGGCAACCATTACAAATTTAAAAGCCGAATATTTAACATTTATCAGAGTGTCAAACCATTTTAAGGTATTGCTTACAGGTGTTTCTCTTAAAAATAATTTCAAAACAGGCGCCAACCAAACCAGTGAACCAAAATAAGTGACTGTTACTTCTTCGAACTTTTTATTATAAATTTCAAATAATCTCGTGCTAGGCATGCGTCTCAACGTACTTAAAGATCTTCTGCCTGTTAAATAGTGAAAGAATCGGTTTAAACGATAGATCCAGTTATTATTTAATGAGTCAACACATATAAAAAATCCACCAGGCTTTAACGCTTGATAGATATTATTCAAAACAATGGCGTTATCGCCATAACTCAAACTACCAGCGGAGACAATGATGTCAAATTCCTCGTCCTTATTGAGCTCTTCCATATCCATTACCAAACAAGTCAAATTCTCACTATTGTGTAAAGATGCCAAAACTTCTAACGATCGAGCAGAGATATCACTCGCAACAACTGCGGCACTTGTCCTAAGCAGCACCTCGGTAAAATTGCCTGTGCCAGACCCAAGCTCTAATATCTTATAATCCGCCTGTGCGCGTAACTCTATGCAACTCATGTAAAACAAGTAGGGGTCCTTCAGGTACTCAGCAAGAGAATCGAACTCGAAATTTTTATCTATTTGAGAGGCGAATGCGTCATAACGTTTCCTCTCAATCGCTTTGTCATTCACCGTCATTTTGCTCCTCTACCAGAGAGGCCAACTTTGACTCGATTTGGTTGTAAACGAGATCATAATCAAACAATTCATCATATAACTTCTTGGCGTTCCGTCTAAGCTGGTCTGACTCTGTTAAGTCTGCATAGTTGTGCTCAATCAAAACGCCCAAAGATTCGGCTTGAAAGTAAATTCCGGCATTTGCAACACTCAGTAACCGGTCCACTTCACCTTTTAAGGAATGCAAAACAGGTAGTCCATAACTCAGTGACTCAATCACTTTGTTTGGAATACTGATTTCAAAGTCTTGGCTCTGGCGATAGGGCGCGAGCGTAGCCACACTTTTCGTCGCTAAATATTCCAGCGAGGAATTGTCGATCCATCCGGTAAAAATTACGTTGGTATGCCCACCGAACGCTTCTTGCGTTTCCTCTAAAAAAGGGCCGTCTCCACAAATATAAAACAAAATATTAATGCCTCGCGAATCAAGGTATTCAATAGCCTGCAACAAAGGACTGAAATCAAAAACTCGAGAAAGCGAGCCTGCGAAAAACATCTTAGCATGCTCCTCGTTTATTCTAGGAAGGCCCAAAGGTTCATGGATAGGCACTTTTCTAGATATCGGAGCCGTTAAATAGGATACAAAGTCGGTAGCTCGCCCGCTCAGATTGTAGTCTAGCAACACTCTATCCAAAAACGGTTGACTAATAGTTGTGATAGCGTTTGAGTTCTTCAGCGCCCACTTCGTCATAAAAAAATGCAGTGAAAATATGACTTTCCCGATCGGCCTTAAACGCTTTGGCAGCACGTCAATAAATATCTGTGGCCATAGGTCTTTTACGTCTACAACGTACGGAATAGCATTTTTCACACACCATCTAGCCATCACGAAAGCGGCTTCAATTGGTGGGAATCCGATAAAAACCACATCGGGCTTTTGCTCATACTGCGTTAGGAACTTCCCTAAATTATTCGCTAAATGGAAATGGTCATAGAATCGGGCAAAACCTATGTTGGCGACATACCCAGGACTGTCAATTAAATGATAGTCGATATCAAAACTTTCGACAGAATCGATTTTCCTGTGTGCCTTCTTCTGATGATAAAATCGGGCGCTGACGATTACCACTGTATGCCCAGCGTCTTTTAATTTGGTAGCCAGATTTTCAGCACGCATTACCCTGAGGCCGCTACCATCGATCCGTAACGGCTCTCCTGTTTGAAAAATTAATACTCTCAATGATTATACAATTTAGTGATGTTATTAACGATCTTAATAACATCAGAAAAATTCAAATCAAGAGTATCGAGGTACCATTTTATATTCTCGTACCTTGGTTTATTTTCATCAACTACCAGAGTCAGAGCTTCCTCTCTGCTCAATGCACCTTCACGAACTTGATTGCTCCTAAAGGTATCATGCTCAGTAAATCCGGCCACGGTGTAATAGACGTAATTGTAAAATGCAGCCGTTCCATCACCAATGCGCCACGTTGTGCTTGTGTCAATGGCTTTCTCCCAATCATAGCTCTCCAAAGTTGAGTCAATGACCTTCTCATCCCACTGCCAATAGTCAAATATATGATAATAATCTGTCTTCTCTGTAAAGCTTCGGTAGTATTCGCCACTCAGCGTATCCCAAAGCGAAGAGTTGAAATAACCAAAACTATCTAACATGGTTTTGAATCGTCTGTATTGATAGTTTAGTTGTTTGAGAGCCCCGTGCGTATACACTTTATTGCCCTCAAAATCCGGCGGGATATCTAGGAAACCAGTTTTAAAATGCGTTACCTCTAAAGGGTTTACGCCCCATAGATTTAGATTAATCCCAGTTTGCTCCTTAATCGTCTCGACATGGCGAAAAAAGTGCTTGTCACCAGCAGTAAGGATACTCATCATTCCTAAATGAGGCGATTTTAGCCACGCTGTCAAATTCATTCTAATATTTTTACGCTTTTTAGATATATCGTCAGCAACAATGATGTTTTCAACGCCCAGTTTTGCACACATCTGGCTAATGTTTCGTCGACCAAGATCGGTAACCATTCCCCAATCGTAGGTATAGGTTATGGGTTTCATTTGAAGCTCTTCGATAATTAAATGCAAACCATAGCAACTATCTCTACCACCGGAAAATGGCACAATGCAATCAGGCTCCAATCCAGGCCTCCTATAAGACTCCATAACAGCGAGTAACTCTTCCTTTGGTCTCGGGCTATTTTTAATTTTATAATTACGACAGTAATTACAAACGCCAGATTGATCGAAGCTAATATAGGGCATGGTTTCAGGAAGGATACATTTTGTACAGCGCCTAAGATCATGAAGATCGTATTCTAATAGGCTGCTCTCAGTTAAACTAAAAGTTAACTGAGGAATTAAGTCCTCCTTTCTACTTCGAATATCGGTAGTATCAAAAATTAATTCGCTGCTCGGAACTTCAAAGATTTTGTTGCCGCTTTGTAATTGTTTGACATTTTTACATCCAATTTTATCCAACGGGTATTTTTCTGACGCAAAAAAAATAGAATCCTTCAGATCGCCATAATATAGACTGCCGTTGTTAGAAAGTAGCAACAGCTTACCAATAGATTTAAACAATATAGCTGCAGATACGACACCTTCACACAATTCAAATATTCGGTCGGAAATTTCTTCCAAGGACAATTGAGACTCCAGCCCATCTTTGGCGATCGCAACCAGCACTTCAGAATCTATTTGAAGTTGGCGCTTGGTGTTCAAATGACCCCATATCTCGCCATCATTCACGACAATACCGTTATGAATCAGGCAAATATCGTCGCTGACAACGGGCTGATTGTCTGTCAGCCCATTTGTAATAAGACGGCTATGTCCCATCAGAAAGCTGCCACCACGAATTTTCTTAGAATTAATTAATCGGTCGACAGAATAGTCTGCTTTAAAAACCCGATATTGATCCTCAAAAAACTCCACATAACCGCTGGAGTCCCGCCCTCGTTGCAAAGAATGATCAATCAGAACGGACAATGCTGCAACATTCATCGACTCTTGCGAAATAGTACCAAAAATACCGCACATAACGTTTCCTTAAAATTTATTATAGAGCACGCCAAGTTTTTGCTCTTGCGCTATCCAACTAAATTCTTGCATAGAATCACGATTGACATAAATCGCTTCAGAAGATGAAATTTCATTTACGGCTCGGATTAAACTATCTACATTAAGATCAGAAGTTCTGCCGCACGATAACGACTTTAGTAAAGCTGAAATTTCTGGAAAATCGCTCGAAATGACGGGAAGCCCCGCAAACAAATACTCGAAAAGTTTATTCGGCAAACAATAATAATCGCTTAAAGAAACATTCTCAATTAAACAAATTCCAAAGTCCGCCGAAGCCGCGACAGGGACAACTAAGTCATGACTTACTCGAGGATGTAGATGTATGTTATTGGTTGTTTTAGACATTTCTAAAACCTTGATTTCGAACTCGCCGAAACCGATAAACACCAAGTGGTCTTCAACTGACGGATCATTAAATGCCTCTAACAAAAGATCAATGCCTCTGCCTGGGCCCAAAATCCCGATATAGACAAAGACCTTTTTTTCTTCAGGAATCATGAACTTATTTCGCAAATACTGCTTGTCTTCAGAAAGCTTACTTCGATCAAAAACTGGAGAATTTAGGATTACGGTATAATCCTTCTTTGATATATGCTCACAGTACCACCTACCTATAGAGTCGCTCACAACGATCAAGTGGTCGATTCTTGACCAACAGAATTTTTCCGTGCATAAGATCAACCAACTTAAGAAATCGCCACCGCCAATACCATTACGGTCTGATTCCAACTCGTGAGCGTCATAAATAAGAGTGATGTTACTAAAACACTTCAGCACTAACCCTATAGGCAGCACCAATGTATCGTGACAGTGAATGATTCCGTACCCTTTTCCTCTTGCAAACCGGAGCATTCTAAACATTAGCTCAATCATTGTAAAAAAGTGTCTGACTCTTTTAGGCAGAAAATATAACTTCCTTGAGTAAAGTGATAGAGCAGGATATTCGCTCGCTATTAACGCTTGACCCTCTGGTTCGCGCTCTAGGACCCCTAAGCCGTCGACTACAAACCCTCGCGTCCTCAATGACCCAATCTCCTTCAGAATCCTGGAATCATTATTAATGTCAGTGTGCGTTAGATGGAGAACCGTCATTTATTTTCCTGAAGATCAAATACCGCATTAAGGTATAGGCTACTAAAATTGATAAGAAGTAATCGTCCACTATATATTGACTAAATCCAGTTACACTTAGATCCTTAAAGTGAAAAATAATCCAAATATACAACGCTAAACCTAATGAACTTAGCATTTTAACATCAAAATAGTTATCAACGCACTTGAGAAAAAATGCGATGAAGAAGGAGAAAAATATAATTCCTATTGGACCAAAATTAGCATAGGCCTCCCCCCAAAAAACAGTCGGCATTGATCCTTGAATATTTGATTCCGGTTTGACAAACTGCATGATTTCCTGTGTAAGGTAAAAATGATTAAAAGGAAGTATAGCGCCCGGATTAGGAAAACTAGAGCCAAGCAAATAATTGTTAACCGAAAAATACTCAAGGTAATAATATGCAGGTTGGATGGATCCGGCAAACAATCGTGAAAAAATAGACAAAAACGCGTCACCTAACCTGTCAAATCCCATTCCCATGAAGGTTGCGTAAAATATCGTCAGCGCTATTAAACTAAACCCTAGGAATGCCAAAATTGATCCAATNNTCTAGGAATGCCAAAATTGATCTAATTTTAGCAGTGCCTTCACTAGTCAATATATACCTAACGAGTAACAGCGCTGCAAACATCCAAATAAAAGGCGCTTTTTCTGTAGTTAACATTACAGAGAATGCAGCCATTCCCAATAAAATATAAAAAATAGATTTGAAATGCGCATTGGAATAAGCCTTTATGTATGACCAAAGAAGCATAAAAATCAAAAAATCTTGATTGATCATCTTGAACCAATGATAACCCTCATAACCGTTACTCATTTCCCCGCGAGAAACTGCCGCATCACCTGAAACAAGCTGTAGGGCAATAAACAGCGCGACAGATTTAAGACTAAATACATAGGTATAGAGCGTTATAGCGAACAGCGGTATCGTGCTGACCATAATAAAGAATATTAATCTATCTTTTTCAGCGAATGCTACATATTTTCTTCCAGAAAAGACTATAACTCTTGATGCACAAATCAGGCCTAAAACAAAGAAGGACAGTGACAACATGGAAAAAAAATAAAGGTATAACAGTGTTTCGGTCGAGGTAACGCCCATTTCAACTCGATAAGGGTCCAATTTATAGAATAGCGGGAGTATACCCAAGTAGGAAAACACAAATAAGTTTAGTAAAAGGAAGTTAGATATATTAATTTTAGTGAGATCGACTCTCGCACAATGCAGCAAATAAATTAATGCTATAGGAAAAACCAAGAAACTCAAACCAAATAGGAAATCAATCATCTGACACTCTACTCATTTGCCCGTATAGAGAGATAACCTCTACTATACTTAAGAATCTCCGGTTTTTCATTATGGCACCACCCAGGTCTGAAGCAGGTGTCCGGTTGATTCAGATATCAACTGAATGTCAACGGATTCGTTCCATGGCAATTAAATTGCTCGATCGCCTGAAAACAATCAAATACTGGGTTCCAGGACTCTCTGGATACGCACGCCGAGGTACTAATCAAAATCGAACCGCATTCTCTGAAAAAAATTTTTAAAAAGCACCGTTTAACAGCTTGCTAAAATGAAGTATCTGACGAGTATTATACATGGAACGATACTAGCCAACATCAGACGACGGCTTAAAAATAAAGACAAAGTTTGAGACGAACCTGCTCAGGTAATTGCTGGCCACTCTGTAATAAAAATTTCATTGTGACGTTGACTTTCAAATATTTTGTCCTCGACCCTGGCTTGAGCCGCTGAATTGCGAACAAGGGTATCAACAGCATGACCGTTTCCTGATCGGCGCCATTACCAAATATACGAAAAGCAACTAAAACAACAGTACAATCACGAAGTAAAGAGCTATAAGAAAGAAGCAGAACGGTAGAACCCTATGGATAGCTCTTTCAAATTCTGGGTTAGTTTAAAACTTTCTATCCGAGCAGTTACATCGATAGTTGTCCTACTAAATATCGACAAGGAAATCATACCGTCAGGGCTTCGCTGCCCAATAAGTGCTCGCTACAATTGGAGCAAGTGAAAAGGAATTATCTATCCTATGGTGTTTACTTAGAAAAGAGCGAATCATGACTAGGCAGACCTCCTATAATTTCTAAAGACTAACCGCATCCGCATCTAAATAAGCATGCATTGGCAAGCTCAATACCGTCTTTGCTAAAGTGCTCGCAACCGGAAGATCGTCATCATTTATATTAAGAGCTTTAAAAGCAGTTTGCTGGTGGAGACATTTAGGATAATAAATCATTGTGGGAATAGAATTGTTGTCAAACTGTTTAACAACAGACTCTCTATTGTCCGTGGTTACCGTGAATTGCGCCCATGAACTTCGAAAACCCTGAGGGATGATAGGAAGATTAAAAACACCACCAAACCTCTGCATATATTTATCGGCAAGGAGATTTTTGGTAAGCACTTCGAGCTCAAAAATTTCTAATTTTTCTAACAAAACAGCAGCTTGAATAGTATCTAATCGACTGTTTGTACCGATCCGCACGTTATCATACTTGTTATCGCCCTTACCGTGAAACCTTAAGGAGATCAGCAACTTCGCCACATCATCATTATTGGTAAATATAGCACCGCCATCACCATAGCAGCCTAATGGCTTTGCTGGGAAAAAACTTGTGGTTGCTATGTCTGCAAATGAACACGCCATTTTTCCATTTATGCTTCCACCAAATCCTTGGGCAGCATCTTCAATCAAATGCAGATTATATCTGTTGGCAATTTTTTTAATTTCTGGATAATTCGCGGGCAAACCAAAAAGGTCCACCGAAATTATCGCTTTTAAGTTGCAAGCTCCTTCTCTCAAAGACTGTAAAATTTTCTTTTCCAGATCTACAGGGCACATATTGTAAGTAGAAGCATCTGAATCAACGAAAATTGGTTCAGCCCCTTGCATTGCCACACTTTCCCCCGTGGCAAAGAAAGTGAACGTAGGGCAAAGAACACCATCTCCTTTTGTAATCCCCAAAGCCATCAATGACAAATTGAGAGCATCAGTCCCATTTGCGCAAGTGATGCAGTGTTTTACACCAACATAATGTGCAAGCTTCTGCTCAAGCTCATCCACCTCTGGCCCTAAGATATACTTACCGTGCCTCAGAACGTCACTAATTCTTTTGTCAATACGATCTTTAACGGCTTTATATTGAGCTTTTAAATCTATAAATTGCATCGCTATATAATTTCCCTGACACGGCCATCTTCTAAAACATACCGGGAATTAGTGTGTAAACAGGTCGCTTCCCCTACCCCTTCAAGTGGCAGGTTTAACTGCGCCCCAAATCGACTCATCCAACCAATATGCTTTGCCGGCACGCCGACCACTAATGCATAGTCGGGAACATCTTTCTTAACGACGGCTCCTGCCCCAACAAATGCGAATCTGCCAACCGTTACGCCACAAATAATAGTGCAATTCGCTCCTAGAGAGGCGCCCTCTTTAATTAGAGTTTCTGAATACTCGCTTTTTCTATCTATTTGAGATCTTGGGTTATACACATTTGTAAATACCATACTTGGCCCACAGAAGACCCCATTTTCTAAAGTAACATTGTCATAGACGGAAACGTTATTTTGGATTTTACAATCATCTCCTATTGAAACTTTATTTCCAACATATACGTTTTGACCTAACGATACTCCCCGCCCGATAACCGCGCCGGCAGATACATGAACAAAGTGCCATACACGTGATTCATCTCCGATCACGGCGCCATAGTCTACAATTGCGGTCTCATGCTTATAATAGCTCATTGTTCAGCTTCCACATTAAGAAGCGCGTGTTCATGTTTGGGGTTCCTAACAACCAACTGATTCCGAAGCGACTCTACTGTTTCAATGGCTGTACGATTATCAGCAATCCCGTAGCCCTTTCCTTCCAAGATGCGACGATAACTATCGGTGTGTAGATTCGTAAATCCGTCTGAAAATTCTAACTCTTCACCTTCGATCATGAGGCTGCGATAGGTAGATTTCTCACCGTGAACTGCATTCTCCGGTAGGTGGATAGCATCGATGGAAAGAAACCAACGAACGCGTGCGCCTTCATATTCAAGGTAACCCGCAGAGGTTCTGTCATCTTTGAAATGAACTTCGCTATGAAGTAACTTGCCAAAAACAAAATGCAGCATGTCGAAAAAGTGAACACCCACATTCGTTGCGACTCCTCCTGACTTATAGTCATAACCTTTCCACGACTTCATATACCACTTACCACGAGAGGTTATATAAGTCAGATCCACATCAAAAACTTTTCCCGGCTTAGCTGCCCTGACCTTTTCCCTCAAAGCGATTATCGAAGGATGAAGTCGTAATTGGAGAATTGAATTCACTTTGCCGCCAAAACGATCTTCGTACTGAGTCAGCGCGTCAAGGTCGATTGAATTCAGAACCAAAGGTTTTTCACATATGACATCTAGTCCCCTCTTTAAAGCCGCCTTCATATGCGCTAGATGCAAATAATTAGGAGAACAAATTGTAATATAGTCTAGCATTTCTCCTTTGATGGATTGATCCTCAAGGAATTCCTCAAACTGTTCAAACTCCGTAAAAAATTCTGCTTTAGGAAAGTGGCTATCCATTATCCCGACAGAGTCATTAATATCCATTGCAGCAACAAGTTGGTTTCCTGTCTCACTAATCGCAGTTAAGTGCCTCGGCGCAATGTATCCGGACACGCCGATAATCGCAAATTTCTTCATTGTCTATCCTATTTACAAACGAATGTCAGAACACCCTTTAGGTAATACATGCTTAACGTCGTATAAAACGTGATTAGCCTTCCCAAGGCTCCGTATTTTACCCTCACCCCAAGATTTGAACTGGCTATGGTCCACCGCTATTACGATCGCATCGTAAGTGTTTTCAACCACCGTGAGAATGGTACTGATCCCATATTCACGCTTGACTTCTGAATGATCGGTCCATGGGTCATAGACATCTACCTTCATGTTAAACGATTTGAGCTCTTCCACTATATCAATAATTTTAGTGTTTCGTACGTCTGGGCAATCGCCTTTAAAAGTGAATCCCAGAATTAATACTCGAGCTTCATCGATATGGATTTTTTTTCGACTAACAGCTTTTACAAGTTGAGTCGCGGTATACTGCCCCATTCCATCGTTTATCCTTCGTCCCGCTAAAATAACCTCTGGGTGGTAACCAACCTCTAATGCCTTATACGTGAGGTAGTAGGGGTCAACTGAAATACAATGGCCTCCTACTAAGCCAGGTTTAAATGCCAAGAAATTCCATTTGGTTCCTGCCGCATCCAAAACTTCTTGTGTATCGATGTCAAGAATATTGAAAATTTTTGCAAATTCGTTGATCACAGCTATATTGAGATCTCTCTGGGTATTCTCAATTACTTTGGCTGCTTCGGCGACTTTAATAGAGCTCGCAAGATGAGTTCCGGCTTGAATAATTGAACCGTAAAGTTCATCGATAAACCTTGCAATCTCCGGTGTTGATCCCGATGTTATATTCTTGATCATCGTAAGCGTGTTTTCTTTATCTCCTGGGTTAATCCGCTCTGGGCTATAACCTGCAAAAAAATCTAGATTAAATCTAAGGCCCGAACCACTTTCCAAAACTGGCAC
>DDCS01000130.1 GCA_002335345.1 Flavobacteriaceae bacterium UBA2000
AAAAACATGACTGCTAAGTAAAGCAACATGTCAAAAAAACATCCTTATTTAGGTAATTTATCTTCTGTTACAAAAGTTACTTAAAATCCGTCAAAGATTAGTTTTATTTGTATTAAGGCCAGGATTATTTAAATTTAATAATCAAACAACCATCGTCCATTTATGAAAAGAAGAAACTTTATAAGAAAAACGGCTTTGACCTCTATGGGAACAATTATTGGGGCCGAAATTGTTTTTGCTCATGTGATGCCTCAGGGATATGTGCCTTTGGCGTTACAGGATCCAGATCCGTTTAAACTATTTGGTAAAAACAAAGAGATGGTGGTTTTAAACGATCGCCCATGGAATATAGAAGCACAGGCTCATTTGCTCAACGAAAAAATTACATCAAACCAAAACATGTTTATCCGGAATAATGGTAAAATTCCCGAAAACATTGATGTTAAAAACTGGACGATCACCTTTGATGGAGAGTCGGTCAAAGCCCCAAAAACATATACCCTTGAAGAGCTTAAGTCTAAATTTAAGCATCATACCTATCAACTTACATTGGAATGTGGTGGGAATGGTAGAAGCGAATTTGATCCGCCGGCCAAAGGAAATCAATGGACCGTGGGCGCTGTCTCTTGTGCCACATGGACCGGTGTAAGATTGCGTGATGTATTAGCGGATGTCGGGATAAAAGAAAATGCCGTTTACATTGGTTATCACGCAGCAGATCTGCATTTAAGTGGAGATCCTGATAAAGAACCTATCTCAAGAGGAGCCCCTATGGCTAAGGCGCTGCAAGACGAGACCTTACTCGCTTTTAAAATGAATGGCGAAGATATCCCCTTAGCGCATGGATATCCTTTAAGGCTTATTGCTGGTGGATGGCCTGCTTCTGTATCGGGAAAATGGTTGACCGGTATAAGCGTTAGAGATAAGGTGCACGATGGGACTAAGATGACAGGATCGGCTTACCGTGTCCCTTGTGAGCCCGTAGCTCCTGGAGAAAAGGTCAAAGATGAAGATATGTGTATTATTGAATCAATGCCGGTTAAGTCATTGATCACCTATCCAAAAACGGGCGCTCAGATTAAAGAGGGCAAGTCTTTAAAAATTAATGGGCATGCATGGGCCGGAGAACTTGATGTCGCTAAGATGGAGTATTCTATTGATTTTGGTTCGAGTTGGACGACTTGTGATTTACAGGCACCGGCCAATCGATTGGCTTGGCAACATTTTTCGGCAAATATATCTTTTCCAAAAAAAGGATATTACGAAGTCTGGGCTCGAGCGACCGACAGCCGAAACAACAGTCAACCCATGGTATTACCCGGTTGGAATCCTAAAGGTTATTTGAACAATGCTTGTCATCGTATAGCCGTAAAAGTGAAGTAATGAACCAACAGCACAAAGAGTTTAGAGACAGCGTCAAGAAGATTTATCAAGCCCTGGTTTTGGTGTTTGGTGCGGTCAGCCTTGTTGCTTGTTTTTTGGTTTATGGAATGATTGATCCTGGTTTTTCAGCATTTAGGCAAGATAATTCAGTGGTGGATTACGCTGTGGTGGATGAAGATGAAAATTGGGATAAAATAGAAAATGGTATTCATTTGCGTACGGGACTCAAAGAGGGTATTGGGCTTATGGAAACGGTCAATAATTGTACAAACTGTCATTCTGCAAAACTCGTGACGCAAAATAGAATGGATGCAGCGCGATGGGCTGCGACTATTGACTGGATGCAAGAAACTCAAAATTTATGGGACTTAGGCGGTAACGAAGAGATCATCATCAATTACCTCGTGACCAATTATCCCGTAAAGAAAAAAGGAAGACGCTTATCCTTAGAAAATATTGAATGGTATGACCTGGAAAACTAGTTTATTTATCGTCTTATCTCTGGTCTTCTTTTCCTGTAAAGAGAAAAGTGCTGAGGTGTTAAGCTCAAGTGAGCCATCGTCTTCCGATGAAAAGCAATATAATTCTGGGCTCAGTCCTATCATCGAAGCGGATGAATTACAAAAGATCTTGGAAGCGCCCAATATCAAGGTTGTTCATTTTGGAAAAGAGAAGGAATTTCACTCTGGTCACATAAAGGGGTCCGTAAATATTTGGCGCAGCGATATCGAGGATGCGTCCTATCCCTATAAAGGCATGATGTGTTCTAAAAATCAGCTGGAAGAGTTATTCAGTCAAAAGGGGATAAGCAGCAGTGATACCATCATCGTCTACGATAATGTAGCGTCTTGTGATGCGGCAAGACTTTGGTGGGTCCTTGAAAATTATGGCTTCAATAATCTAAAAATACTCAACGGAGGACTCACCGCTTGGAATGAAGCAGGTGGGGCGCTCACAACCGAACCGACTATTGCTGAAAGAACTGAGTTTAAGTTACCTGATAGGGCTCCTATGAGTTTATATGTAAGCAAGGAGCAAATGCTAAGCTTGGTCAATGGGAGTAATCCGCCATTAATTTTAGATACGCGAACGACAAATGAATACACAGGAGTCCAGCAGAAATCGGGGGCAAAAACAGCAGGCCGTATCCCGGGCAGTCTCCTGATGGATTGGGCAAATTGTGTCAATTATTCTGGAGACAAAAAATTTAAAGAGATAGAGGAATTAAAAGAAATATATTCAAGGATCATCCCTGAAAAAGACCAGGCCATTGTGGCCTACTGTCATTCTGGAGTTCGGTCAGCGCACACTACTTTTGTATTAACTCAGTTATTGGGTTATAAGAATGTGAAAAATTATGACGGGTCTTGGACAGAATGGTCTAATTTTGAAAATTATCCAAAGGAAAAAGACAGTATAACAACAATTTTACAATAAGATGGTAAAGTATATTGACGGTTTTACAAATGCCTTGATGGGCACTATTGATTGGACCTGGAAATCAATCTTGTTTGAAGTTCCATGGTATACAAATTATTTTTATGGCCTTATAGCGATTTCACTCATCGTTTGGTTCTTGGAGATCGCGTTTCCCTGGCGCAAGGAACAATCTGTATTCAGAAAGGATTTTTGGCTTGATGGTTTTTATATGTTCTTCAATTTCTTCATATTTTCTGTGGCCATAAGTGGATTTTACAGGTTGTTGCAGCTCGGTTTTAGCGATCTCGGGATTACGGACAAATCCCTGGCTTTGTTTGATCCATCGAGCTGGCCTATGTGGGCGCAACTTTTAGTGTTTTTTATCGTCCTCGATTTTGTTCAGTGGTTTACGCACACCCTGCTACACAAGTATTCTTTCTTGTGGAAATTTCACAAAGTACACCACAGTGTGAAAGAGATGGGATTTGCAGCACACCTGCGCTATCACTGGATGGAAAACATTCTATACAAGCCATTAAAAACTTTTGGGGTCATGATCTTATTTGGTTTTGAACCCGAGCAGGCTTACATCGTTCACTTTTTCGCCATTGCCATAGGACATTTTAATCATGCGAATATCAAGATAACTTGGGGTCCATTGAAATATATCTTAAACAACCCGGTGATGCATTTATATCATCACGCCTATGATTTGCCAGAAGGAAAATATGGCGTCAATTTTGGGATAAGCTTGAGTTTGTGGGATTATATTTTCAAGACTGATTATATTCCTGAAGACAGTGGGACGATAGCATTAGGTTTCCCAGGTGATGAAAAGTTTCCTGCAGATTTTGTGGGACAGAACATTTATGGGTTTAAAAA
This sequence comes from Flavobacteriaceae bacterium UBA2000, assembly GCA_002335345.1. GTDB lineage: Bacteria > Bacteroidota > Bacteroidia > Flavobacteriales > Flavobacteriaceae > BACL21. The sequence goes on from DDCS01000130.1 coordinate 3,685, forward strand.
AGGGGAGCGTTAATTAACCCCCAATAGTAATCATACTCCTATTTTTCTCGTATTGCGAAGGATCTTGAAATTTTTCAGGCGTATCCATTCCTCCGCGCATCTTGAATTTAGCCTTGAGGGCCTTTGCAATAAGTGGCTCGATTGGTTCGTTGTCGCGTAGCGCAGAGAGCAAATCTGTTTCGTCCGAGGAGAATAAACAATTTTTTATTTTTCCGTTTGCTGTTAATCTAATGCGATTACAAGAATCACAAAATGGATTGGTTACCGTACTGATTACGGCAAATGAGCCCTTATAATTCTTTATTTGATAATTTTTTGAGGTGTCATTGGGGCGATCATTAATGCGCAGGATGTCCTCTTTGGAAAAGGCGCGCTCCACATAAGTCATAATTTCTTGAAAAGACACGAGTTTTGACCTATCCCAATTATTGCCGTCAAAGGGCATAAATTCGATAAAGCGCACATGAATAGCATGGTCTTTTGAGAGTTGAATAAAGTCAATGATTTCATCCTCATTAATCTCTTTCATTAAGACACAATTGAGTTTAATGTTAAATCCTTCTGAAACTAATTGAAATATGTTGTCATAAACGCGTTGAAAATAATTGCGACGCGTGATGGTTTTAAATCGCTCGGGAATTAATGTGTCAAGACTCACATTAATATTTTGCATCCCGATCTTTTTAAAAAGCTCAATATAGCGATCTGTAATTACGGCATTTGTGCTTATGGCGAGTTCTACATCTAGAGTGGCTAGTTTTTCGAGGATTTCTTGAGCGTCTTTTCTTATGAGTGGTTCACCACCGGTAAGCCTAATTTTAGTCACTCCGGCATCCACAAACTTTTGGGCAATCGTATAAATCTCCTGAGCTGTCATCAAATGAGATTTAGGCGTTAATGCTACGCCCTCGGCGGGCATACAGTAGGTACAGCGCAAATTACATTGCTCGGTGAGCGAGATGCGCAAATAGTTATGGTGTCTTCCAAAAGTGTCTGTCAGCATCGTTACTTGTTTTCTTCGTGTCTGCTTCCTTGAGCGACTTTAAATAGGTGTAATACCTCTGGAAAAATGGCCTCTATGGATTCTGCAGCGCCTTTGGTGGAACCGGGAAGCGCCAAGACTAGGGTGTCTTCAATCATCCCGGCGACGCTTCTTGAAAGCATGGCATAAAGGGTGCGTTGTTGTCCGTAGCTTCTAATGGTTTCTTCTATCCCGGGTATCGATCGATGAAGTAATGGTTTTAAGGCCTCAGGGGTCACATCTCTAGGCGATAGACCCGTACCTCCTGTAAATATGATGAGATTAACCCCCCGGGATACATACATCTTGGTTTTTTCTTGAATGAGCGCTGCTTCATCGGGAATAACCAGATAATCCAAGATGTTTACCGCTAATGCTTCGAGTTTGTTGATGATGGTTTTACCTGCAGCGTCTTGTTTTTTACCGGCGGCAATAGTATCCGAACAGACGATCACGACGGCGCTTAGGGATTGCCCTAAATCTTTGTTATAATCACTTTTACCGCCGCGCTTTTGTATTAATTTGATGTGATGAATTTCAATCCCCTTGTCAATGGGTTTGAGCATGTCATATAGATTTAAGGCTACGATACTGGCCCCGTGCATTGCCTCGACTTCAACCCCTGTTTTATATATGGTTTTTACTGTGAAATCAATAATGATATTCAGCCCGTCAATGGTGTAATTGATCTCCGTGAACTCGATGGGTATTGGGTGACAATCGGGAAGCAATTCTGGGGTTTTTTTAACTCCCAGGAGTCCTGCTGCTTTACTCATAGCGAAAACATTCCCTTTGGGAACTGTATTGTTTTCAATAGCGATTATGGTTTCTGGTTTGCTAACTTTTACCGTTGCCTGGGCGGTTGCAATGCGCAGTGTGGATTTTTTATGTGTGATGTCTACCATTTTTTTAATTATTGGTTTACCTTCCATTGATGGGTCTCGTTATCAAATAACTCTTTCCCAAAAACTGGGACTTCTGCCTTAATGGCTTCAACTAGAGCCTCTAAAGCCTCAAGAACTACTTTCCTATGCGGGGCCGAAACGAAGACAAAGAGACAAATTTCCCCTGCTTTGACATGGCCCAAACTATGGTAAATATGCATACAAGTAATGGCGTATTGCGCAAAAATACGTTCTCTTATGGCGTGAAAGGCTTTATTGGCCATTTCTTCATAAGCAGAATAAATTATTGAGCGAACAGTTTTGTCCTGAATGGTATCGGCTCTGACTTGGCCCAAAAAAATATTATGGGCGCCAATACTTGTTTTTGTCTGATGCTTGGCGATAGAATCAGCAATAAATCCGGGGCTGATTGGCCCTTGTATAAAGACATTTTTAGGTTTGTTCATAGCGTTAAATTTTTATTCGATCCCATTGCATGGTTGCCATATCAAAAAGCCCGACCACACCACTTAAGGGTTGCCCTAAACCAGTAATTAATTTTATCGCCTCGGAGGCTTGCATTAAACCAATAATTCCGGGCAATACAGCAAGGACCCCACGTTGATCACAGTTTTGTATTTGTTCTTTTGGTTCATCAGGAAAAAGACATCTATAGGTTGGGCCATTGTTGTAATTAAATACAGCAACTTGCCCTTGATATTTGTAAATCGCGCCGTAAATAAAAGGTTTATTTAAAGCCACACAAGTATCATTAATCAGGTAACGCGCAGGAATCATATCGGTTGCGTCAATTACCAGGTCATATTCACTGATCGTGGAGGCTGCATTTTTTTTCGACAACAAGACATCATAAGTGTAGATGATACATTCGGGGTTTAGTTTATGGAGTGCTTTTTTGGCCGTATTGACCTTTGATTCGCCTACATCATCTGCGCTATAGAGTATTTGCCTGTGAAGATTCGACAATGAAACGCGATCAAAGTCCACGATACCAATGGTGCCAACACCCATTGAGGTTAAGTATTGTAAGGCAGAACAGCCCAAACCACCGGCGCCGACCACGAGCACTTTAGAATTAAAAATTCGCTCTTGACCCAGAGTGCCTATTTCGGGCAGCTCTATTTGTCTTATGTATTTCTCTTTGTACTCGGTCATGGTCCGTTTAATTAATGTCATCCGCCTGCAAAAGGCGGCAATAAAGCGATTTCTGCATCTTGAGTAATTTGTGATGCGCGGTCTTTAATCTGGTGATCCACCGCAACCTTAAATTCTTGATCCCGTAAGCCCGGGTAGAACTCGGTTAAGTGGTTCACAAGTTGCGCAATACTGATGGCGTCAACGGAAATTATCTCGAAAGATTTGCCCGTAATCTCTGCAATTTGTCCGAAATATTTTATGTGGAGTTCATGATTCATGGGCTTAATTTTTAAAATTTTGTTGGTCCATAAAAGTCGTGGTTGCTGCCTTAAGCGCTTCGTATTGAGCAATCATTCTAATGCCGTAAGGGGTCAGCTGCATTCCGCCGCCGCCGTTTCCTCCTGTAGTGGTTATTGTCAAAGGTTCTTTTGCGGCATGATTCACACTTTTTATCAAATCCCATGCTTTTTTATAGGACATATTTAATTGTTTCGCGGCTTTATTTAAGGAGCCTAATTCTTGAACCGTTTTTAACAACCTTATTCGCCCGTTACCCAAAAACGTATGCTCGTCTGCCTCGATCCAAACTTTATATTTTACTTGGTACCCCATAGTTTTAATTTGGTAAGAGAAGGGTCTCTACATGGGCTCCTTCATCTATTGCTTGTGCCTCTTCCGGCAAATAAACCAGTGCGTTTGCAATCGCAAAAGAACGCAACATAGAGGAGGCTTGCCCGTCGAGTATTTCTACGTATTCTGCATCTGCGTGTGCCTTTAGAAAATGGGCTCGAGAACCTGTTTTTGTATAACTGTTTTTAGCAATGAGTCTTACCTTTTTTATCGTTGAATTTGATTTACCCATAAATTGTTCGATGGCCCGAGCGGCATAAATATAAAAACAGCTCAGTGTCGACGCTGGATTCCCGGGAAGGGCAAAGACAAAATGATTGTTTCTGCGACCAAAATATAAGGGTTGACCGGGCTTTTGTTTTACTTTATAAAAGACTTGTTCAATCCCAAGCTTATCTAAGGCACGACCCACAAAGTCATAATCTCCTACCGAAATACCTCCGGAAACTAAAGTGAAATCGTACTGATTCAGGGTACTGTTTAAAACAAGCTGGGTCTCTTGGTAATCGTCCTTAACTTCGAGCACATCAACTGAGAGAATCCCTAAACTCCTTAGCGCATTTTTCAACATTATGGCATTACTCTCATAGATTTGGCCGTCTTTTAGGGCTTGTCCACCACGTGCTAATTCATTGCCTGTAACGATTATGACCACCGACGGTTTTTTGTATACGGGAATTTCGACTAAGCCTAATGCGGCTATAAAACCAATAGTACTGGCGTTTAAAATAACCCCTTTGTTTAAAGCGAGGGTGTTTTTTTGAATCTGCTCTCCTTCTGGGCGAATATTGCTCCCAAGCCTAATGACCCCCGCTACAGAAATTGATTTTCCATGTTTGGAAATTAGTTCTTGTTTGATTACTGTATTAGCCGATTTGGGCACCTGGGCGCCGGTAAAAATGCGAACGGCTTGTCCTTTGGATAAGATTTGTCTCGAGGCATCACCGGCTTTCACCTCCCCAATGACTAAAAAATTATTGCCGTCATGATAATTCAGCGCATACCCGTCCATGGCAGATTGTCGAAACGGGGGCAGACTAATGGGGGCATAGAGATCCTGTGCCAGAACATGGCCTATTGCTTTGTCCAAAGAAATAAGTTCTGTTTCGGTTGTGGTTTTTACATTCTTCAAAACCAACGCTAGGGCTTCTTCTACAGCAATCAAATTTTTCATTATATTCACTCAAATATAACGAAATCTATTTCAATAAGTAGAGGGAAATCAGCGATACAATAAATGGAACTTGGGGTAGCAAGTCTAGCGCTTTTGTGTATTCTTTTTTTAATCATTGCCTTAATCTATTCTTCGGTAGGCTTCGGCGGCGGTTCCAGCTATTTGGCTCTTCTTGCTTTAATGTCGGTCTCCTTTTATGTCATGCGCTCATTGGCGTTGGTGTGTAATATTGTTGTGGTAGGAGGGAGTGTCTATTGGTTTTTGAAAAACAGACATTTTAAATTATCTGAGTTTTTGCCGTTTGTTGTGACCAGTGTTCCTATGGCTTTTCTTGGGGCGTCTTATAAGCTTACCGAGCAGGTATTTTTTTTAGTGCTGGGAATAGTTTTGGTCCTAGTGGCATTGATTCTCTTTTGGCAAACCACGCATTTGGAGGTCTTGGAAAGAGAGCCTATAAAGACTTACCCGAATTGGATAAACTATTTTCTAGGGGGCAGTATCGGTTTATTATCCGGGCTTGTGGGTATAGGTGGGGGTATTTTTCTTGCGCCCGTACTCTATTACTTGAAATGGGGACCGCCTACAAAAATAGCGGCCTTAGCCAGTTTTTTTATACTGGTCAACTCGATCTCAGCCCTAAGTGGACTTATTTACTCGGATGATTTTAAGATTTCGTTTGGGACAGCCATTTTTCTTGGGCTTTCTGTATTTATCGGAGGCCAACTGGGGGTTCGTTATAGTTTTAAAAACCTATCCTCCAAAACAATAAGACGATTAACCGCACTGCTGGTCTTGATCGTGGGGGTTCGTGTTTTACTGATTAATGCACTGGCCCTTTGATCGGCGAATTATGGTTTAGTGTTTTTTGAGATTTGGCAATTCGAATAACTCCTCTACGGTACAGTTCAAGGTTTTGGCAATTTTTAGAGCCAATACCGTAGAGGGGATATAGATGCCGTTTTCAATAGCGTTAATACTTTTGCGAGAAACATCGGCAGCTAGGGATAAATCTTTTTGTGTGTATCCTGAGGCTTTGCGATGTTCTTCTAAATTATTGTGAAGTTTTTCGTGATTGCGTCCCAAAATCTATTGCTTTTCATATTCCTCAACCGCATCGCTGAGTTCTTTTCCTGTATTTGGATAGAGGTAGCCCGCTATAATTGTACCAATACCGATAAGTCCTACAAGGGCACCGACTCCTTCAAGAATTCTGCCCAAGGCGAAAAAGCCCAAAAAATAGAGGCCAATACCAACGAACAAGGTAATCACGCCATTTCTTCTGTAGTCAATAGGTTCTTTTTTACGTTCATCAAATATGTTCAGTAGTTCCTGAACTTTAGAGGGGTCGTCCAGATTTTTCGCAATTTCAAGAACAGTTGCTCTCTTCCCCTTAGCGTCTTTATATTGCCAAATAAAAACGGCAAGAGGGATAATGATTCCAGTAAGCATTCCCATTACAGGGATGATGATTTCAATTTGGTTTTGCATGATAGGTTGATATTAAATGTAACGCAAACGTAACATATTTTTTTAAATGGGAAGCAAAGGTTACAAAAAAATAATCAAATTTTGCTCAATAGACTAGGGCCCGCTGATTAAATGGCTTCGCAAGAAGGACCAGATAAGGGGCATTAATTCACATGGGACTGTATTGAGGCCACTATGTTAAATTAAGGTCAAAAAAATTACTGCTGTAGCCTGAGTTGTAGTCATAAAAAAGAAGCTCATTTTTTAGGAAAGCCAAAGTAATTTTATAAAATACTTAAAATCAGTAATTTGGAGTCTTTCCATTAATGGCTAATGCAAGATTATTTTTGCTGGTTGTAGCATTTGTATACTTATTGTATAGTTTTTTTATTTCGCCAAGCCCTGAATTTATGCTATTTTGACCACATTATGTGCTCATTTCACATCGATGAAAATGGCGAGCAAAACATTATTTAACAAAGACCAAAAATTGCAATGAATTCCAGTAAAAAAAATAAAGAGATATACGTAGGGAATCAACCTCATCAATATAAAAAAAAGGAAATAAAAGGAACAGAAATCTCAGTCGACGGCCAAACCTATTACAAAATAAGCAACGCCGATCAGATGCGTCCATTTTTTATGAGTTTAGTGAGCCATTCAGATCACTGGATGTTCATCTCGAGTACAGGAGGTCTTTCGGCTGGACGCATTGATAGTGATCACGCCCTTTTTCCGTATTACACGGATGATAAGATCACAGAGTCTTATGAATATACGGGGAGTAAAACCTTGATCTTGGTCGAACGTGAGGACCGGCGAATATTGTGGGAGCCATTTTCCACGAGGTATTCAGGGATTTATAACATTGAGCGTAACTTATACAAGAACGTTTATGGCAATAAACTCATTTTTGAGGAAATCAATCATGACTTGGCGCTGAATTTTCAATACGAGTGGTCGACAAGTGAGCGATTTGGTTTTGTTCGTCAGGCGACGTTGAATTCATTGGCGTCGGACAACGGTAACGTCAGTATTCTTGACGGAATTCAAAATATTTTACCCTATGGGGTTCCTGCAGGGCTCCAATCAGGGAGCAGTAATTTGGTAGATGCGTATAAAAAGTGTGAGCTCGAGCCAGGAAACTTGGGGATCTATGCGCTGAGTGCAATAATTTCAGATAAAGCCGAGCCCAGCGAGGCGCTAAAGGCGAATGTCGTATGGTCTTTGGGCCTCAATGCGCCCAAAGTATTGTTATCAGCCAAACAAATTGATGCATTTCGAGCGGGTGGTGATTTGGAAACTGAATTTGATGTTAAAGCGGAACGCGGGGCTTATTTTGTTTCTGAATCTTTTGAATTAACTGCCGGGGGTCAGAAAAAATGGTGTATGGTGGCTAACCTGAGCCAAGGAATGAGTGATGTGATTGCCCTTAAAGAGGCCTTAAAAAAACCAGAAGAATTATACGATGAATTGGCTCAGGATATCGAAAAAGGAACCCAGCAGTTAATTACCCTCATTGCTGCAAGTGATGGATTGCAGCTCACGGCCGATCGTCGTCGCAACATTCGTCATTTTGCCAATACCATGTTTAATGTGATGCGTGGTGGTATTTTTGATGAAAATTATAAAATAGACAAGGCTGATTTTATGGCCTATGTTGACCGCGCCAATCATAAGGTTTTCTTTAAAAAGGAAGATCAAATGACTTCTTGGCCAGAACAATTTGATTTGTTTTTCTTGCAGAATGCTGCCAAAAAAGATGAGGATTTGAACTTTCAGCGGTTGTGCGTGGAGTATTTGCCCTTGAAATTTAGCCGCCGTCATGGGGATCCAAGTCGTCCATGGAATAAGTTTTCTATAAACCTGCGTAATGAAGATGATGGGTCGAAAATATTGGACTATCAAGGAAATTGGCGGGATATCTTCCAAAATTGGGAGGCTTTAGCTCATGCTTATCCTGATTTTATTGAGGGTATGATTTATAAATTTCTCAATGCAACCACCTTCGATGGTTATAATCCTTATCGCGTCTTTAAAGATGGTTTTGAATGGGAAACTATTGAGCCAGACAATCCTTGGTCTTATATCGGCTACTGGGGCGATCATCAAATCATCTATCTCTTAAAATTCTTAGAGTTTTTAAAGGCCTATTATCCAGAGAAACTCGAAACTTATTTTGCGGATAATTCATTTGTTTACGCCAATGTACCTTACCGGATTAAGCCCTATACGGATCTTCTTAAGGACCCAAAAAACACCATAGATTTTGATCATGAGCGCGAGGCAAAAATTGAATTCAAAAAACAAGAAATTGGCGGCGACGGGGCTTTGCTCAGAGAAACACATGTCTTTATTTACAAGGTCAATTTTATTGAAAAAATAATGGCGACCACTTTGGCCAAATTGGCCAATTTTATTCCTGAGGGGGGTATTTGGATGAATACCCAGCGACCTGAGTGGAACGATGCCAATAATGCGCTGGTGGGTAATGGTGTCTCTATGGTGACTCTTTATTATTTGCGTCGTTTTCTGGTGTTTTTTAAAGACGTCTTGGCAAATACGAAGCATAAGGAGGTCGCTATTTCAGATGAATTACTGGAGTGTTATGCACTGATGAAAGCGACCTTTACGAAATACGAAGAAGCACTTTCTGCACCAATGACGAATCAACAGAGACGGGAAATTTTGGATGGACTGGGTATTCCCGCAAGTGATTACCGTCAAAAGATTTATGATGAGGATTTTTCAGGCAAGAAGTCGGGACTCCGGTTAAGTGATTTGGCTGAATTTATTGACTTGGCTCTAGCGCATTTGCATCATTCAATTCAGGCGAACAAACGCTCGGATAATTTGTACCACGCCTATAATCTCATGACCGTTGCTGAGCACGGAGTGATTGAAATCACCCATTTGCCTGAAATGTTGGAAGGGCAAGTTGCGGCCTTAAGCTCTGGATACCTCGATGCAAAGCAAAGCCTGGAAGTTTTAGATGCCTTAAAGGCCAGTGATTTGTTCAGAGAAGATCAGTACAGTTACGTGTTATATCCAAACAAAAGTTTGCCTCGTTTTCTGAAAAAGAATAATATCGCCCCTGAGGCTTTGGCGAGTTCTACGCTTTTATCACAACTTGTAGCGGTAGGCAATATGGAGATTGTTACTCAGGACTGTCTTGGCGGACATCATTTTAACGGAAACTTTAATAATGTAAACTCCTTGAGAACGGCCCTGGCAAAATTACCTCAGGAGTATCAAATGCTTGTGGAGCAAGAGGGGAAGCATATTGAAGGGCTATACGAAAGCATATTCAATCACAAAGCATTTACCGGTCGATCTGGAACCTTTTTTGGATACGAGGGCCTTGGGTCGATCTATTGGCACATGGTTTCTAAGCTGCGCTTGGCTGTTTTTGAAGTGACCAAACGCGCTGTTTCTGCTCAAGAGAATCCTTCAATTGTGGGGCGCTTATATGATCATTATTTTGAAATTAATGCGGGTATTGGGGCGCATAAGTCGCCCGAGTTATACGGGGCATTCCCTACGGATCCGTATTCACATACACCCGGTGGAAAAGGGGCACAGCAACCGGGAATGACGGGACAAGTTAAAGAAGATCTACTTTGTCGTTTTGGAGAACTTGGGGTGCGTGTGGCCGAGGGAAAACTGGGCTTTGATCGAGCACTGCTTCCTGAGGGGGAATATCTAAAAACCCCGGCACAATTTAAATATGTAGACGTGGCTCATAAGAGCAGAGTCATCGAATTACCTGAGCAGAGTTTGGCTTACACGATTTGTCAAGTCCCCGTGGTTTATTTACGTGGAGACACCCCACAGATCCAAGTGCTTCTGAGTGATGGCACTCAAGAGACTATCTC
>DDCS01000056.1:0-9737 GCA_002335345.1 Flavobacteriaceae bacterium UBA2000
GTAAATGAATTACTCATCACAAAACTTGGGTGCCCAGTGGCACAACCCAAATTCACCAAGCGTCCTTCAGCCAAAAGGATGATGTCTTTTCCATTTAAGGTGTACTTATCGACCTGAGGTTTGATCTCTACTTTTGGTCCATCGGCATTAGCTTTAAGCCAAGCTACATCGATTTCATTGTCAAAGTGACCAATATTACAGACGATGGTTTTGTCTTTCATCTGGGCAAAATGCGCCCCTTGAACGATGTCTTTGTTTCCTGTTGCCGTGATAACGATATCGGCAGTATCAATTACAGTCTCCAATTTTTTCACGGCATAGCCATCCATGGCGGCCTGAAGCGCACAAATCGGGTCGATTTCTGTTACGGTAACGATGGCTCCAGCCCCGCGGAATGAAGCGGCGGTTCCTTTCCCCACATCACCATAACCACAAACCACCACACGCTTTCCAGCGAGCATAATGTCCGTGGCACGGCGCACGGCATCCACAGCACTTTCTTTACACCCGTATTTGTTGTCAAATTTACTTTTGGTGACGCTGTCGTTTACGTTAATGGCAGGCATCGGCAAGGTGCCGTTTTCCATACGCTCGTAGAGACGATGCACGCCAGTAGTGGTTTCTTCACTGAGCCCCTTAATCCCCGCAACAAGTTCTGGGTAGCGGTCCAAGACCATATTGGTTAAATCCCCCCCGTCGTCAAGAATCATATTCAGGGGCTGGCGATCTTCTCCAAAAAACAGCGTTTGCTCGATACACCAGTCAAATTCTTCTTCGTTCATGCCTTTCCAGGCGTACACGGCAGTGCCGGCCTCCGCTATCGCTGCGGCCGCCTGATCTTGGGTTGAAAAGATATTACAAGAACTCCAAGTGACTTCTGCGCCAAGAGCCTGCAGGGTTTCAATCAGCACGGCGGTTTGAATGGTCATGTGCAGACAACCTGCAATGCGGGCTCCAGCAAGAGGCTTGCTGTCGCCGTATTCGGCGCGTAGGGCCATAAGTCCTGGCATTTCTGCTTCTGCGAGCTGAATTTCTTTGCGCCCCCAAGAAGCTAGGGACATGTCTTTCACTTTAAACGGCACGTAAGGCACTGTGTTTGTGGGCATATTGTTATATTTGATGGATTCGAATTTGCCGACAAAAGTACGGAACATTTTTTAGACTCAATGCCACTTTTAAGAACGATTAACCCATGGCCAAGGGCCACTGTCTACCTTTGGGATATCTCAGAAACATTGGACCAATTGTCAGCCATGACTGCGATGAGGGCTGAAAGTAAAGCGCGGTTTAATTCTATGAAAAGTCCCGAGTATCGCAAGGCGTTTCTCAGTGTACGTGCCTTGCTCCAGTATGCCAATCTAACCGATGAGGATCTGTATTACGATCCCTTTGGGAAACCTTATCTGCACACAGGGCAATATATTTCAATATCTCATTCCCATCAGCGCTCGGCCATTATTGTATCGCCCTATCCTGTGGGGATTGACATCGAATTACGACGCCCAAAAATTTTGCGGATTGCCCATAAGTTTTGTCCCGGTATAAGCCCGGAACTCAGTGAGATTACCCATGAAACGGTAGATCAATTCACCTATGTTTGGACGGCCAAAGAAAGTATTTATAAAATGGCAGCGACGCAGGGTTTAGGTTTTTTAAGGGATATTGAACTCGGCCAATGGCGCACAGAGGGGGAGGTAGCCATGGGCCTCCCCTTAGAAATGACCCCATATGTGCAGGCCAAAGGAAAAATAACAAAAGGTCAAGAACGTCATTTTTTATATCAAGGATTTATCACCGACCAATATATTTGCGGGATGACCAAAGACCTATCGCCTCATGATTGAGATGAAAAACCCTATGAGCCCCTTAGATCGATGGAAGACAGACATCCAAAAGGGAAAAAAGCAACTTGCAGTACTCATTGATCCGGACAAATGTGGGCAAGATTTACTCCCTAAATTACTGAGTCACTTACCCGAGGCAACCACACATATTTTTGTTGGAGGCAGCAGTGTGGCTCCTGGAGTGACCCATAACTTGATTGAGGCCATCAAAAGGCTCGTGGACTTCCCCGTTTGGATTTTTCCTGGAGACGCCGAGCAAATAAGTCCGGCCGCTGACGCCTTGTTATTTTTATCTCTTGTTTCCGGAGATAATCCGGAATATCTGATACGCCAGCAGGAACGCGCGGCGACCCAACTTCGAGCAATGGATTTATTTACCATTGCTACCGGGTATTTGCTCATCGATGGAGGGACACAGAGCGCTGTGGCCAGGGTGACTAAGACCCTTCCCATGGCTTTAAGTGATCCTGATAAGATTGTAAATCGCGCTCTGGCCGCGTTTTATATGGGGGCCAAATCCATTTATCTAGAGGCGGGCAGTGGGGCTAAAAATCCGATTCCTACAACATTGATCAATAGGATTAAAAAACAGACGGCCATGCCCTTGATCGTCGGGGGTGGTCTGCGAGAAACTCAGCAGATCGAGTCTGCTTGGGCTGCTGGCGCCGATATGGTCGTTATCGGTACGGCTCTTGAAGAAGCTTTATCTTTGACCAATTCATAAGAAGATGGACACGCTAATCGAATTTCTTACAGGGCCCTACAGAACCGCCGGAATCGGACAAATCGTCATTGAATCCATTGCCTTTATTTGCGGAATACTCAGTGTATGGTATGCCAAGAAAGCCCATGTGCTGGTTTATCCCACAGGCCTTGTCGGGACCGCTTTGACGGTTTATTTATTGTATCAAGCGCAGTATTTTGGCGACATGATGATGAATGTCTATTACAGCCTGATGAGTTTATACGGTTGGTATCAGTGGACCCGCTATAATGACGATACCCCGAAGTATCCCATGAGTCAAACCAACCTAAAAGAGCGTTGGGTCGGCTTTGCATTTTTTTTGCTTACCGTGGGGGTGACCTTCGGGGTCTATCAAGCCTTTGACTATTCGATGCAGTGGTATAGCTATGTCGATATGGTGACGTCAGGTATTTTCTTTACCGCGATGTGGTATATGGCCCATAAAAAAATAGAACATTGGATTCTGTGGATCATCGCTGATGTCATTACCGTCCCGCTTTACGCTTATCGTGGACTGGGAATGCTCTCACTGCAATACCTTATATTTACCCTGCTTGCGATTCAAGGTTTGCAGGCTTGGCGAAAGACGCTAAAGTCGTATTCAACCCTTTAAATTTATCGTTTCATTACGCCCTCAGATCAAATCATATCGCCCCAAATTGTTCTCTATGGTCCAGAATGCAGCGGTAAATCAACGCTGTCAAAGGCCCTTGCGTCCCATTATTCCGGCGTTTTGATTCCTGAATACCTCAGGACTTATGCACAGGATGTATGGGATACCCAAAATCGAGTTATTGCTCAACAAGATATAATGCCCTTGATCGAAGGTCAATTTAGGGCGCAGCAAGAAGGCTTAGCACGGGCGCGAGCAAAATCCTCCGCGGCTCATTTGGGTCTGTGCCCGGTGTTTTTGGACACAAATATTTATCAATTGGCCGTTTACTTCACCTATTATTTTGGGATAAATTGGGGGGAAATTCCGTCAGACATGCACCAACCAATGGGGCAAACGGTTTATTTGTTGACTCAGCCGGACTTTCCTTGGCAAGCCGATGACTTACGCGATCAACCCTTGCAACGGGAAGCCTTATTCAGTATCTTTAAAGCGGATTTGATTCAAAGAAAGGCCCATTTTATTGAACTCAATGGAGCCCACGAGCAAAGAATGGATCAAGCCTGTAAATTCATCAGTAACACCTGGCCCAATCTTCATGTTTGACCCTCGTGATTTAAAAGATATTCAAGAATTAGGCATTGACCAGGCTCAAGTTATGGCCCAAATCCAGGTGTTTGAACAAGGCGTGCCCGCGCTCGATATTTTGCGTCCGGCCACTATTGGGGATGGAATTATGGATTGTTCTATGGATCAATGGCGCCATTGGGCGCGTATATTCGAGCAACAATCAAAGGCCTTAGAAGTGGTCAAATTTGTTCCTGCCTCCGGGGCGGCCACCCGCATGTTTGGTTTTCTTTTTGATTTTTTAAATTCATTTGATCCAAACCAACAAAGGCTCAGTACTTATCTGACCCAGCCCGAGAATCAGGCCATTGCTCAGTTTTACCATAATCTTAAAGAGTTCCCCTTTGTGGACCTGATTCGTCAGAAGATTCGTCAGTTATACCCTGAATTTAAAACTTGGACCAAAGAAAAACGCTTCTATACCATGGTTTCTGTTTTAGTTCAAGAGCATGGATTGAATTTTGGGCGCTTGCCCAAGGGACTGATCCCCTTTCACCGGTATAAAAAAAATATACGAACGGCCTTTGAAGAGCAGCTCTACGAGGGTGCTTTTTACGCCGCAACAAATGATGAGGTCTATACCCATTTTACGTTTTCTCCTGAGCACTTAGAGGGGTTTAAAGATGAGTTTTCTCAAATAAAATCCCGGTTAGAGCGGCACACAAAAAAGAACTATCATATTTCGTACTCCTTTCAAAAAGATCGGACCAAGACGATCGCGGTGGATCTGGAGAACAAACCATTTCGTGATGATCAAGGGCGGCTTGTATTCAGGCCCTCAGGACACGGCGCGCTGATTGAAAATTTAAATGAGGTCAAGGCCGATATTGTGTTTATCAAGAATATTGATAATGTAATTATCCAAGAGCAGGTGCCAGAAATGGCGCTTTATAAAAAAGGCCTTGCGGGAATTTTACTGGATTATCAGTCCCAGATTCACGAGTATTTAAAGGCCTTGTCCTCTCGACCTGAATCTGTTTCTATGGACGCGTTGACGACTTTTCTTTGGAAGAGTTTCGGCCTACGCACGCCCCCCAAATCACCCGAAGACGCCTTTGAATTGCTCTATCGCCCGCTCCGCGTTTGTGGCGTAGTGGCGAACACCGGCGCTCCTGGAGGAGGTCCGTTTTGGATTCAAGATGAGCATCAAATAGTGAACCTTCAGATTTTGGAAGGGGCCCAATTCGATCAGAGCAACTCCAGACATCGGGATATCTTTAGCCAGGCGACTCATTTTAATCCTGTGGACTTGGTTTGTGGATTGCGGGATCATGAAGGGAAACCCTATGACCTGATGAATTATCGGGACCAGCGCATGAGTTTTATCGCCCATAAGACCCATCAAGGCAAGCCACTAAAAGCTCTTGAAATGCCTGGATTGTGGAATGGGGCGATGGCAAAATGGCACACAGTTTTTGTGGCGGTACCCATTGAGACTTTTAATCCGGTTAAAATCGTAAACGATTTGCTGGCCAAAGCACACAGGCCATTAATTTAGAACAACGCCACTAAAGCGGTCCTTTGATTTACCTGCTGCCCGACACGGAAAAGGAGGGCACTAATTTTTTTACGATAATGTTTTGTGCCTTAATAGGCTTTATCTAGATTTGTCCCAACATCTCAAAGGGGTGCTGATTATTATCCTTAATACCAGAATAAGATCGGCTGAGATTATACCCATAGAACCTTGAACAGGTAATGCTGTTTAGGAACATGTTCAGAAGCAAATTCTGAACCTATCGTCGTTAAATCGACAAAAATCAATAAATAACCACGGAATAATGCCCCCTTTTATTCGTAATTCTTTTACGAATGAAACCTTTATTTTTAACCTTTGCTGTAGGGAGTCTCTGCGGCAGCCTGTTGGCTCAAGAGCCACAATCTAAAGACTCAACTCAAATCCAAACCTTAAGTGCGGTACTGCTTAAAGCAACCAAGGCCAAGGCACAGGATCCAATTACACAGTCCAATCTTACTGCTCAAGATTTGGCGCCCTTAAACTTGGGGCAAGATTTACCTTATTTAATTCAAAATTTACCCGGTGTCGTGGCGACCAGCGATGCGGGCGCGGGAATAGGCTATACAGGGCTTCGTGTGCGCGGGAGCGACGCGACTCGTGTGAATGTGAGCATTAATGGGATCCCCTATAACGACGCTGAAAGCCAGGGGGTGTTTTGGGTTAATTTGCCCGATCTTGGTTCTTCAGTTCAGGACCTGCAGCTGCAACGCGGGGTAGGAAGTACGGCCTTTGGACCAGGCTCCTTCGGGGCAAGTTTAAATTTGTCCACCGTTAAGGCTCAAGCCGAGCCAAGCCTTCAAATTCAGAGCAGTGGTGGTTCTTTTAACACCCAAAGACATAATCTCAAATTTTCTTCTGGACCACTTTCCGACGGTTTTTCATTTTCTGGCCGCTTGTCTAAAATTGACAGTGACGGTTATATTGAGCGCGCTTCTAGTGATTTGGCGGCCTATTGGCTTCAGGGAGATTACGAATCCAAACACAGTAAAATTAGCCTTATCGGATTTGGGGGTCGTGAGATTACTTATCAGTCCTGGTACGGAATTGATCAGGCGACAATGGATGAAAATCGGCGCTTTAATCCTGCGGGGGCTCAATTTGATGATCAGGGGAACCTAGAAGGCTTTTACGATCAACAAGTGGATAACTACAAACAAGATCATGTCCAATTGCTTTGGAGTCAAGATTTATCAGACCGTTGGGACAGTCAACTCTCATTGAATTACACCCATGGTCGTGGTTTTTTTGAAGAGTATGTGGATGCGTGGTATAGCCAGTCGGTTCAATTTAGCAGTGATGCCGATTTGGCGACTTATGGTTTAAATCCAGTTGTCGTGGATGGTCAAAGTATAAGTGCTACAGATTTAGTGCGGCGACGTTGGTTGAACAATAATTTTTACGCCCTTAATGCTCATTTGAATTATCAGGGGCCTGAGATTGAATGGACCTCCGGAATTTACACAAGTTATTACGGTGGCGATCATTTTGGAGAATTGATTTGGGCGCGATACGCCCCAGCGGCTAATCCAAGACAACGGTATTACTCGGGTAATGGAGACAAAAATGAGACCAGCATTTTCTCAAAAGTAAACTGGCACATGGACAAAAATTGGTCTGTTTATGGGGATCTACAAGAGCGCTGGATCAGTTATCGCACCTCAGGCATCACTTCTGATTTAGTACCGCTGAATGTGCGCCAAGACTATGCATTTTTCAATCCGAAATTTGGGGTGACTAGAAATTTTGGCAGGGATCAATTGCTCTACGCTTCTTTTGGGCGTTCGCACAGGGAACCCCGACGCAGTGATTTCGAGCAGGGTGTTTTTACTCCAGAACGCTTGGATGATTTTGAACTTGGTTGGCGTGCTCATGGTCAATCGACCAAAGGCCTGGCTTATAAATACAGTGTTGTGGCTTATTACATGGACTATCAAAACCAACTTGTTTTAACAGGCGCCATCGATAATAGTGGGGCACCTATTCGAGCGACTAGTGGCCGAAGTTATCGTGCCGGAATAGAATTAGAGGGCTCGATGGAGCTTTCAAAAAAATGGGGGCTGCAGTCGGCAGTAGCTTGGAGTCAAAATAAAAATTTAGATTTTGTTTCGACGTTTGATGGCGCATTACAAAATTTAGGGAAGACCGATATTTCATTCGCACCGAGTTTGATCGCAAGTGGGACACTCGTCTACACGCCTTTTGAGGGCGCGCGTTTTTCTTGGACGACCCGTCATGTGGGAGATCAGTTTATGAGCAATACAGAAAGCACAGTATCACTTTTACCAGCCTATACCGTTCATGATGTAAGCCTTACCTATGCGATGCCCAAACCCTTGATTGGAAAAACAATGTCCGTGCAGGTGTTGGCCAACAATATTTTTAGTGCGGTGTATAGCAGCAATGGCTACTACTACACTTATGATGATGATTTTTCTGTGCCCGATACGATAACGACCATAGAAGGAACGGGGTATTATCCTCAAGCCTTGTTCAATATTTTGGCTGGAGTAACCCTTGGATTTTAATTGCTGATGATCAACACATCACCGTTGCGCTGAGCGCGATATGGGAGCATTGGATACGCTTGGCTTTCAGATTGGTGCTGTCCGGTAACCAGATCGTAACTATTGCCATCGCTGCAGGGGCAAGTCGCGACGATGCCCTGAAGGGTCATCGTAGAGCAGTTATTTGGACTGTGGTTTGGGTCGCTTAAATCGAAGGCAGTGTAGAGGCTGTTGTTGACGTTATAAACCACAACGCCGCGAACCCCTTGATTGCTGAGCACGACAAAATTACCGGGATATTTCAACAGGTTGTATTGGGGTAAGTTAAGATTTAAATTAAGTGAGACGGGAATCGGGTTTAAATATGGATTATTAATCAGCCGAGTATCGTCTTCACCCCCACAGCTCATCACGGTAAAAATAAGAACAGTCCAGAGGGGATAGGGGAATAATTTTTTCATGGATTTGATTAAAAATCGACTTTTTAGTACAACGCGAAATTTACGATAAAGTTATCAGAATAAAATTTTTATATCTTTGTAAGAGATCCCATCATGTATGGGATCTTTTTATTCCCAACAGCACACCCTGGCTTTAGAAAAAAGGCGTCATGTTCGGGGATATTTTTTTTAAACAAGTCGATTATGAGTAAAGTATCTTATTACACTGCAGAAGGATTAAAAAAATTGCGCGATGAACTTGATCGTTTGCGTGATGTGGAGCGGCCAAAGGCGTCTCAGGCGATTGCTGATGCACGCGATAAAGGTGATCTAAGTGAGAATGCGGAATACGATGCGGCCAAAGAGGCTCAAGGCTTGCTCGAATTGCGTATTGCTAAGCTCGAAGAGACTTTGGCGGGGGCCCGTTTAATCGATGAATCTCAACTGGATACGTCAAAAGTTTTGGTGCATTCTACGGTGAAAATCAAAAACACCGTAAATAACATGGAAATGACCTATAAGCTAGTCGCCCAAAGTGAGGCAGATCTTAAGTCAGGAAAAATTTCTGTTGATTCACCCATTGGTAAGGGTTTGTTGGGTAAAAAAGTTGGTGAAATGGCTGCAATTCAGGTCCCCAACGGCGTAGTGAATTTTGAAATCATACACATTACCCGAGATTAATCATGGCCAGTATCTTTACACAGATTATTCAGGGAAATATACCGTGTTATAAAGTGGCAGAGAACGATGATTTCTTGGCTTTTTTGGACATCAATCCCAATGCCAAAGGCCATACCCTTTGCATTCCAAAAATTGAGGTCGATAAACTATTTGATTTGGATCAAGAAACGTATCACGGACTCATGGAATTTTCTCGAAAAGTGGCCAAAGCTTTGGAGAAAACCGTTCCGTGCAAGAGAATCGGCATGTCCGTTATCGGCCTTGAGGTACCGCATGTTCATGTGCACTTGATTCCGTTAAATCATATGGAAGATATCAGATTTATTCAAAAAACTGAAATGAGCGCTCAGCAGCTAGAGGGCTTAGCCCAAGCTATAGCCAGCCATTTTGAAGGCTAATCCAAAGCCCTACTCCGCTGAGTAAAAACATTAAAGCTACCCCGACAGCAATTTTCCCTTTCTTTTTTAGCCTAACCTCCGAGGGCATTGGTTGAAAACATTTTCTTTGATAGGCGTAAACGCGTTCTATCGCTTCGTCCCATGATCCGGGGTAAATTTCTTGGCTACAGTGCTGACAAAAAAGTTGTTCTTGGATCTCTGCTGCGGTTATAATGACCCATGAATTCTCTTTTTGATTTTGAATAAAAGAGAAAACCATGCCCCTTGCAGAAAAACAATTGGGACAGTGATTGTTTATGTCAGCGCGATGTATGACAAATTCTTTGACAATCATTAGGCAACTTCGGGTAGGTTTATTTCAAGGGT
>DDCS01000056.1:9754-12054 GCA_002335345.1 Flavobacteriaceae bacterium UBA2000
CTCCCTTGGTCCTTGATACTTTTTAAAACGCGGATTTTTCCGCGATGATAATCTTCAACGATACGTCTGGCTAAGGAGAGTCCCAAGCCCCAACCGCGTTTTTTTGTGGTGAAGCCCGGACGGAATATTTTGTTGAAGTGCTTTTTGGGAATCCCTTTTCCACTGTCTGAGATATGCAGTAAAACGCGCTTGTTCTGCGAACTCATGCGGATAGAAATTGTGCCTTGTCCACGCATGGCATCAATTCCATTTTTCACTAAATTTTCTAAAGTCCAACTAAAGAGTTCGGCGTTGAGTGCCACGAGTATGGACGTGTCCGGAAGGTCGATGTCAAAAGCGATCAGATTTGAACTGCGGCTTTTGAGATAACCGCAGGTTTCTTTGGTCAGAGCGACAATATCCATGGGCGATAGGGTTGGTGTTGAGCCAATTTTTGAAAATCGATCAGTAATCTTTTTCAAACGATTGATATCGTTTTCAATTTCTGTGATATAATTTTTGGGAATGTCTTCGGATTTCAACAATTCTGCCCAACCCACTAAAGAAGATAAGGGGGTTCCGATTTGGTGCGCGGTCTCTTTGGCCATTCCGGCCCAAAGCTTATTTTGTTCAGCAGATTTGGAGGTATTATAGAAAAACACTAAGGCTGAATAAAACAGCAGCAAGATCACTAACAAGACAATGGGATAGTACTTTATTTTGGTAATGGCTGGAGAGTTTCCGTAATAAATTGTTTGAAGTAATTCGTTGTTGTAACGGATTTCTATGGGATTGAATTCAGAGCTAAATTGCTCGATGAGCGCTTGACGATTCTCTGGATCCTGAAGGACTTCATCTGAGAGGTTGTTGACCGAATAGGCGTCCTCTTTGTGGGTGTAGAGGATCATGGGCGTGGTGGTATTGCTCTGAAGAATATTCAGGATAAGTTTGCTGTTCCATTCTTTATTGGTGATGTCAACTTGCTGAAATTCTTCAAAAGCACCCGCCCAAATAGACATTTTATGACGCTCGTTTTCTTTAAGTTGGGTAAAGAGTCGGTAGGTGTTCCAGGCAATTAGAGAGACAATTAGGGCTGAAAGCACCACAAATAGCCAACGAGTAAAATCGCTAAGAGTTCGCATAGGGCTGATATTGCGTTTAAAGATAACGCAATTATGTTAATATTAATATGAAGGACTTTTTTAAGATTTCTGCAATTAAACTACCTTTACCAAGATGTTGCATTTAGATCCAAATGAGTTACAAACACCCGAACTTCACGGGTATCTTTTAGGAGCCATTGGGCCACGTCCGATCTGTTTTGCCAGTACGGTAGATGAAGAAGGAAAGGTCAATTTAGCCCCTTATAGTTTTTTTAATGTTTTTAGTGCACGACCGCCTATTTTGATATTTTCTCCGGCGCGCCGTGTTCGAGACAACACGGTTAAGCATACCCTCGAGAATGTTCAGGCAGTACCCGAGGTAGTGATTAATGTGGTGAACTACGCGATGGTCCAACAAATGAGTTTGGCCTCAACTGAATATCCAAAAGGCGTTAATGAATTTGTGAAAGCTGGATTTACTATGGAACCATCTCAAACGGTTCGCCCGCCAAGGGTTAAGGAAGCTCCGGTTCAATTGGAATGTAAGGTAGTCAATGTAGTGTCGTTAGGCGCTCAGGGTGGCGCGGGCAACTTAGTTATGGCTCAGGTCGAACGCTTGCATATCAACCAAGAGATACTTAATGCTCAAGGCCAAATAGATCCTGAGAAAATAGACCTTGTATCGCGCATGGGGGGCAATTGGTATTCCAGAGCGAAATCAGGTTTATTCGAAGTGGCTAAACCGAATAGCGATCTGGGTATAGGGATTGATGCCTTGCCACGCGCTATGCGACAAAGTAAAATTCTCTCGGGTAATGATCTGGCGCAACTCGCTAATGTAAGTGCTCTTCCAGAAGGGGCCCATGAACACAGTGGAAAGGATATAAATGCGCAAAAAAAAGCCAAGCAATTTATCGAGCAAGGGGCCATTGAACAGGCTTGGCAAGTGTTAATACAGGAATAATAATAGTGTAACAAAATAGAATACCGATGGAAATACAAGGGACCGTAAAATTAGTAGGAACAACCCAAACTTTTGGCAGTAACGGATTTAGAAAACGCGAATTGGTGGTCACCACTCAGGAGCAATATCCACAACACTTAATGATCGAATTTGTCCAGGACAAAACGGACTTGCTCAACTCGATCAATGTGGGCCAATCGGTTAAAGTAGGCATTAATTTGCGTGGACGTGAGTGGGTTAATCCTCAAGGAGAG
>DDCS01000007.1:0-10495 GCA_002335345.1 Flavobacteriaceae bacterium UBA2000
GGCCTTTTTGTCCCGCACGAAGTTTCCTGTCCCATCGTTGATATAAAGTCGATCTTGTAAGCGAACATCGTTTAAGGGAAATTCATTGCCTCCACTAACGACATAAAGATCCATATCGCCATCGCCATCGGCATCAAAAAATAGGGCGTCTACATCTTCACTGGCTTTGTCGGCTTCAAAAACAGTGGATACTTTTTGCCATCGGCCTCCAGGTTTTTGAATCATAAGACGACCACTTTCGTAGGCCGCCCCCCCGATGTAAATATCCTCCAGCCCATCCTTGTTGACATCGCTTACGGCAACAGCAGGGCCTTGTTCGCTGAGTTTTTTGTGTACTAGGAGTTGTCCCTTAAAGTCGATAAATGCATTTTCAGTGTGACTGAATTCTTCAGTGATCAAATTATTTTGCTGGGTAACATAAGTTGATTTTTTGTCGCGTCCTTTGCCCGTGATTTGCGCTAAATTTGGGTTTTTACTTACAGTCAATATAGAATCCAATGGTAAATCGGTCCATCTTTGACGGGTTTGATCAGGCCAAGTAATTTCGAGCGCTATGGGTTTTAGATCCGCTCCTAAACCAAAATGTAATTTGTGTTGGGATGAGGAATAAAAACCTCTGGTAGGTTGATAACTTTCATAAAGTGAAGCTCCATTGTCGAGAATTAATTCAGCCTTACATCCATAAGCAAAGGGTAATGATTCATTATCAAATACAATTGATAACCAGTGATTTGCGTAATTTTTTTCGCCCGAGTTTTTCATGATAAATGGCGCTGCGTTTACATTATTTACAACCAAATCAATGTATCCATCGTTATTTAAGTCTGAATAGGCAGAACCACTAGAGAAAGCTTCAGGCCCGCTATTCCAATCGGCACTTTTATCCTCGAATCTTAATTCTCCCTTATTGCGGAATAAGAATGATCGTACAGGATCACTTGGTATGAATTGAATCCACTCCAACAGACTCAATTCTTTGGCAGCCATCCTCCTCTTCAAACCATCAAATTCGTACTGGCGATAATCATTGTTTGTGATGTCTCGGACATATCCGTTGGTTATATGAATGTCTTTATTTCCATCATTGTCAAAATCTGCTAACAAAACACTCCAGCTCCATTCGGTTTGAGCGACCAAATCCACAAAGGATAAATCAGAAAATTTACCATTTCCTCTATTAATTTGCATCGAATTTATGGGGAATTGAGCGCCAAAACCATATTGCGTCATCACTTCAAATTTGTCATAGTTCTGGGCCATAGACATCATCTTCCTACGAAAGTTATTTTTTGGAGACATATCTAAAGTGAACAAGTCAAACCCTCCATCATTATTTATATCCGCATAATCGGAACCCATTGATGAGAAGGAAGTATGAGAGAAATAGTCTGTCCATTTATCAATAAAAGTGTGGTTTCCTTGGTTAATCAATAATTGGTCAGGGCCTATGTAATCATTACATATGTATAAATCAGGCAGATGGTCTTCGTTAAAATCGGCTACAACTGCGCTGTGACTAAATGAGTTGTTGAGTATCCCAGCGCTTTCGGATTTTTCAACAAATTTGCCATTAACATTTTCATAATACCGATCAGAAATATATTGATAACCCATAGGTAAGGCGCGCTTAAGTTCGCCATTGTTATCTCGCATTAAATTAATGGCATTAGACTCTTTCCAATCATTAGGGTGATTGATTAAATACAAGTCTAGATCTCCATCCAAATCGGAATCTAGAAAATAGCCTTGCGCTGAGTAACTCTCATCATCAATGCCATACACACTGCCCATTTCGGTAAAGGTCAAATCACCATTATTGATGTAAAGAACATTAGCACGCATTCTAGGCGAGGCAAGAGCGGAGCGACAAACATAAATATCCAAGAATCCGTCTTGGTTGATGTCTATAATTGAAACCCCAGTTTTAAAACCGCCCTCACCCGATACTCCAGCAAAATCAGTGATGTCTTTGAATTCAAAATTTCCCTGATTTAAATAGAGTTTATTTGACGCAGTGTTGCCTGAGAAATAGAGGTCATCAAGCCCGTCATTATTGATATCTCCTACTGAAACGCCACCGCCATTATACAGATTTTCGTAAAGCAGGATGTTAAACTTTTCATTTTCACCGATTTGATTAACGAAATCTATATTCGTTACTTCTGGTCCTAAAAATTCAAAAAGTGGCGGCACTGCATCACTATTTGAATGTTCCTCTTGATCATTACAGGCAATTAATGTCAAGGCCAAGAAAATAAATATGCGTGTTTGGTTGAACATGAGTTAATTGATAAATCGATTCAAAATGAGTTGTCCAATATGGGCACCTTGTTTGCCGCCCTCTTCAACCCCTGGTTTGTAGTGGATACCCCCATAAAAACGACTCAGATTGACCTGATATGCAGCGTCCATAAATTTTGTAAAGCTGCGCTCTTCAAGTCCAAATCTGAGTTGGGTTGTATCGTGAAATCCACTATCTGCCCCATATAATCCAGAAAGTACGGTGGCTGCTGCTCCAGAAATTGCACTATGACCACTGGTGTATTCAGGAAAGGGGGGGGTTTGTAAAATCGGTTCCCAATGAGGATCAATAAATTCTTGGATATACGTTATCGGTCTGACCAAATCAGTCTTGAACTTGTAGTGCCATACGGCAATAATGGCATCAAACATTGCCGTAGCGACGTAGGTGTAGGCTTGAGTCGCTTTTGCATAGTCTGAATTGTTCTGCTCGGTCACTTGGGTTACGATGTTGAGCCAATGCCCAGGAGGGCTGTATTTGTGAATGGTTTGAATCATATGCCCTTGGTGGATGGTCAGTACCGGGTTACAATCCCAAAACCAGGCGATTTTTTCTTTCTCCTCATTTCGTGATTCGGCATAAACCTCATGGACCATAGCATAAAAATCAGAATTTTTATCGGTGCTGTACTCAGGGAGTGGTCGGGGCTCATAAACACTGAGACTGTCAATGACAAGAGGTCTTATGTGGTCCCAATAAGGCTCTAGTGCTGACTCATAATCAGGCGGGGTTTCACGCCAATTCTGAGGTTTTTTTGTGCTCGTAAAACGGGGATACGTGCGTGTTTGGATATATTGATCTTGGTCTACCCATTGAGCTAACTGTTCATGGATACCACGGGCAAATTCCCGCGATTGTTCAATCTCATGATCCGTGAAGTTATTTTTTTTGGCCCGTTGGATAAGTACTGAGTCTAAGTCTACAAAAAATTGCTCGGAATAAATGAGTTTTTTACCCATTTTAGAAAAGGCAAATAGGGCTGCGAGTTGAGGATCAACGCCTTGTTTATCGGGTAGTTGAAATTCTTCTAGTCCATGGATGTGCTGTGTAATCTCAGGCAATGATTCTTTTGACGCCCCTTGAAAGCTAATGTAGTGCGCCAAGTGGCTATAGGCAAATATTCTACTGGCCACAGGCGGCGTGAATACATCCGCCATTGCAGCATCTAATAAAACAGTATTGGCGTAGTTGAGGTCTGCTCTGCTAAAATTAATTTTTTCGGGGGCACTGCACCCATTCATTAAAAACCCCAAAAGGCATAACCCAAAGACAATGTTCTTGCCGCTCATTTTTTTTCTTTTATCATGGTTGAAACCTCATCAATTAATTCTGTAATTGAATAAGTCAAGTTCAAATATTAACGTCCCGGAAATTGCGCTTTTCTTTTTTCCAAAAAGGCCTGAGTCCCTTCTTTAAAATCTTCGGTGTCAAAACAAGCACCAAAGGCCTTAATCTCTGCATTGAGACCGGCGGAGGGATCTAGACCGACATTTACCGCCCCAATGGCTTGTGCAAGAGCAGTTGGGGCTGTTTTTTTGATAGAATCAGCAAGTTTTTGGGCGCCTTGCATTAATTCTTCCGAAGGGAAAATATGATTTACCAGTCCTATTTCGTAGGCCCTTTGGGCATCAATCATACCAGCAGTACAAATCAGTTCTAGTGCTCGACCTTTTCCAATAAGTTGGGCTAATCTTTGAGTACCTCCATATCCCGGGATGAGTCCAAGTGACGTCTCTGGCAAGCCCATTTTGGCCGTTGTACTCGCCACCCGCATATGCGCTGCCATGGCCAATTCTAATCCACCGCCAAGGGCGTAACCATTGATTACAGCAATTATCGGTTTAGTGGCGTTGGCCACCAAATCAAATAATAGCCTTTGGCCGTCCGCTGCTAGGGCTTTTCCTTGAGCGGCGTCAAAATGGGCAAATTCTGCGATATCAGCCCCGGCGACAAATGCTTTTTCTCCCTGTCCTGTGATTAAGATTACTCGGATGTCCTTATCGGATAGGGCTTGAGTGAGGGTCTGATTTAATACTTGAATGGTTTCCCGATTAAGGGCGTTGAGTTTGTCCGGACGATTAATCGTTAATAGACAAGTTCCAGATTGATCTTCTCTTAATACGAGGGTTTGCTCTGCGGCCATAAGGTTTTAATAAGTACTTCAGGCTTAAAGGTATTAAATAATTCATGCTTTCGGAAACTGCATGACAAAACCAACACCACCTCCTTCGGGTTCAAAAATTTCAATGCGCCCGCCATAAGAAAGCACAATGGTTTTAACCATAGCGAGTCCAAGGCCCATGCCTTTAGTTTTTGTGGTAAACTTAGGTTCAAAAACACGACTTCTTAACTCCTTTGAAATTCCAGGGCCATTATCTTCGATGCGCAGAATAACCAAACTGTCGTTATCCTCTAGGCTAATTTTAATTTCTGGATTGGGCGTATGATTTTGTTGCAAAGACTGAAGACTATTTTTGATCAAATTGGTCACAATTCGATTGAGCTGATTTTTGTCAAAGCCCAAGGTAACGCCATGGTCTGGCCCCGAAAATTTAATGAATGGGGCGTCAAAAACTTCAATAGTCCGCCGTATGGTTTCCGCTAATTCAACCGTAACGACATTTTGCTCGGGTAACTTGGCGTAGGTAGCAAAAGCCGAGGCAATATCGCTCATGGTGTCTATTTGTTGAATAAGGGTGGCGCTAAATTCAGAGATTTTATTGCGAATATCCGGGTCTTGAGGGTCAAATTTGCGTTCAAAGCTTTGGACACTTAACCTCATCGGCGTGAGTGGGTTTTTAATTTCGTGCGCAACTTGTTTTGCCATTTCGCGCCACGCCGCCTCGCGTTCTCCTTGAGCGAGTTGAACGGCACTTTTTTCGAGCGCATCAATCATATTATTATAGGCTTCGACTAATCGAATGATTTCACTGGATACATTGGACGCTACCTCAATTTTTTGATTTTGGCCCAATAACTGAGTTGAAGTCAAACGCTGACTAATACTTTGCAAACTGCGGGTTATATATTGTGATAAGGCGTAAGCAATTCCAATAGAAATAAGTAGCATAACCCCGTAAAGCAAGCTCATGCGCATGAGATTTTCGTTGAGCTCTTTGGCCATAAATCCGTCATCTGCGATATAAGGCAGATGAACTATAGCAATGGTCTCAAAGGTATCAGACTTCAAGTAAGAATATGAACTTTGGTAATTTTCGCTGCCCTGTTCAAGTGATTGGACGAGATGCTGATTGTCGTTTTTACTTAATTCCTTTAATAGCTCTTGACTCAATGTTTTTTGGGCGCTTGTATCTGAAACTTTATTTTGAGAGCTTAAAATTAATTGACCTTCAGGGCTATAAAGATCAATATCTAAATTGTGGATGTCTTTGATTTCAAAAATTTTGTTATGAAAAATATTTTGAAGCGCTTCAGTTTCTTGGGGATAAGGGCTGTTTTTTAAAACGTAATTTAAATTTTGTTTGATGTTCTGTTCTTTACGCAAAAGACGTTCACTGTGATAATCTTGAGCTTCTTCTTTGTACTGAATTACCGTAAGAATAGCCAAACCTATAAAGGTGAGAACCAAGACAAAAAGCATGGCAAAAAATATGCGAAATCGCAGGGATTTGTAAAAAGACATAGTTAGAGTTTTAGGTTTTTTTGGCCAGCCAAAAGCCGATCAAAGCCGTCACTGATGTTGCAATAACAGTGCCAGAAACCCATTGAAAACTATCCTTTAGCCCCATTAAAAACAAAAAGAAAACACCTAAGGTTGCGCCCATGGCGACCCCCTGAGCCCAAGATTTTGCACTTTTGGGCTTGGACGCCTCATTGGTCCTTACGGCACCAATAAAAAGAAGGTGACATTTTATATGAAACCCCACCAAAAAGATCACGCCAACAAGTTTGACTTGCATCCATAAATCCGCCAAGTGAAATAGTCTAAGATGAAGCATCACCATCCCAGTAATCATGCCAATAATCATGCTTGGCCAAGTTGCGTAACGCCAAAATTTGAGGGTCAAATTGGCATTGTCGGTGTTGTTCGATACCCCAAATTTCTCCCTTAAAACAAATAGGCTCGCGGTGTAAATGAGCCCAAAAATCCATACAAGGACAAAGAGGTGATGCAAGGTTTTTAAATAGTAATAGGTCATACGCCTGTTTATGGATGAGGGTTGGGCTGCAAGAGCTCGAATGGTTTATTCAACAAATAAATAATCTAAACTCATATTGCGAAAGGCCGCATTAAATGCTTTTATTTCTTTATCAATCAGCCCATTTAATTTGTTTAATTCCCCCTCAATGGCTTGCGTGAGTTCATTTTTTACGGCGATGTCTTGTTGGGTCGGCGGAAAATCATCCATACCAACCAGGGCATTTAAATGCGCTAATTTATTGGTTAACTTGATTGGGAAATTAAGGGGGTCCTGGCCACTGCGATTCTTGGTTTGATAAAGCGCTTCTTCAATTTCAGTGAATTGTTTGCTCAATTCAGTGGCGTTCTCGACGAGTTCGGCAACCGACGGCGTGTTTTCGTAACGGGATTTAAATTCCTTGAGCTGCCCGTTAATGCCCCGAATCTTTTTAATGCTCTTATGGGCCTTATCTACGGTCGAATTCACGGAGCTAATAAAATCAAACTGACGTTGCATACCCATTTGATCTGTCTCTGAATTAGGGTCGGCCACGATGCTAAACGGTCGGCGCATGACTTGATCACCCACTTGAAGGACAACACTGTAATTGCCCGGTACCGCCTTAGGAGCTTCAGTGCTGGCCCACCAAAGAATCATGCCATCCAAACGCTCTGCACCCTCGCCTTTAAGATCCCAAACCATCAAATTATGGCCTTTTTTGACTTCGAGCTTGTTCTTTTTGTCTTTGTTGCTAAAGCGCTTAAGGGTGTCATTATTTAAATTCAAAAAGCTTAGGCTCACTTCAGAGTGTTCAGGATCCGCTAAGGTGAAGTATACCATCACGCCATTGGGGTGATTGGTCCCTTGGGTCAAAGAGCCGGATCTCGAGCGCCCCCCTATACGATAAGTGTCTTTTGGTTTGAAAAGAAAATTTTGATTGCCTTTGGCGTTGCGCAGTTGATGCAATACCGTTAGGTCATCGATCATCCAAAGACTGCGCCCTTGAGTGGCAACAATAAGATCGTTATTTTTGAGCGTTAGATCGGTAATGGGGACTTGAGGTAAGTTGAGCTGAAATTTCTGCCATTGAGCACCATCATCAAAAGAGACGTACATACCGGCCTCAGTTCCCGCATAAAGGAGTCCTCGTTGGGTTAGGTCTTCACGAAGAACACGGGTAAAATGTTCGCTTTCAATGCCCTTGGTAATTCTTTGCCATGAATTTCCATAATCACTGGTTTTATACAAATAAGGCGTGTAGTCCCCGAGTTTGTATCTGGTGCCTGCGACATAACAGGTCCCTGGTTCATGACGTGAGGGTTCAATACTGTTGACCATCATCCACTGGGGCCAATCTTTAGGGGTAATATTGGTCCAGCTTTTTCCCCCGTCTTGAGAAATATGCACCAAACCATCATCACTGCCCGTATAAAGCAATCCCTCGACCAAAGGAGATTCTGCAGCAGCAAAAATGGTACAGTAGTATTCCACGGAGGTATTGTCCTGAGTAATGGGCCCACCCGAAGAGCCCAGTTTGGTTGGGTCGTTGCGGGTTAAATCTGGACTGATCAATTGCCATGAAGCGCCCTGATCTGTAGAGGCATGCAGGTGGTTTGATGCCGCGTAAAGTTTATTCGGATTATGGGGTGAAAAGAATATGGGGAAATTCCATTGAAAGCGATATTTAAAATCTTCGGCACCGTGCCCCATAGGGTTGTCTGGCCAAACACTCACACTACGAACGGTATTTTTTTGGTGATTATAGCGGGTTAAAAACCCGTCATAACTTCCGCCATAAACGATGTCGTTATCGGTCGGGTCTACCGCAATATGGGCGCTTTCACCGCCAGCTGTGGCCTCCCAGTCTTCTTCTGAAATACTCCCCGATTCTGTTCTGTGTCTGATGCGAATGGTAGAGTTGTCCTGCTGCGCCGCATAG
The DNA here is from genome assembly GCA_002335345.1 of Flavobacteriaceae bacterium UBA2000. Lineage (GTDB taxonomy): Bacteria > Bacteroidota > Bacteroidia > Flavobacteriales > Flavobacteriaceae > BACL21. Next base: position 8,384 of record DDCS01000007.1, read on the forward strand.
ATGCGATAAGGAAAAGCATCATCAGTGGTCACGCGGTAAAACTGTGCCGTGGGCTGATTGTGATAGGTACTCCAAGTCTCTCCACCATCATAAGTCACTTGTGCGCCTCCATCATCTCCCATAATCATGCGTTTAGGATCTTCGGGAGCAATCCACAAATCATGATGATCGCCATGGGGCGCATTGCTTGAGGAAAAGGTTTTTCCTCCATCGGTACTCTTGTGATAACGCACATTGAGCACATAAACCGTTTCCGGGTCTTGAGTGTCGGCATAAATTCGTGTGTAATACCAGGCCCGCTGACGAAGACTGCGATCACTGTTCATGAGTTTCCATGTTTCTCCTGAATCTTCGCTGCGATAAACACCTCCATGTTCTTTGTGCTCTACCATAGCCCAAAGGCGCTCGCTATTACTCTGGGAAACCGTGACCCCAATAATCCCAAGGGTTCCTTCAGGAAATCCTTTATGGGTTGAAATTTCAGTCCAAGTTTCGCCGTAATCTGTACTTTTCCATAAGGCCGACCCTGGCCCACCACTGCTCAAACTATAAGGGGTTCGCCGTACATTCCAAGTGGAGGCGTAAAGTACGCGTGGGTTATTGGGGTCAATTACTAGGTCCGTTGCGCCCGCATTTTCATTGGCAAAAAGCACTTTTTTCCATTGTTTCCCCCCGTCGCTACTTTTGTATACGCCCCGTTCTGTGGTGGGTTTATACAAATCGCCAAGGACGGCCGCGTAGACGATGTCATGATCATTGGGATCCACTATAATACGGGGAATATGGCGGCTTTTTGGCAAGCCTGCAAACGCCCATGATTTTCCTGCATCTTCACTTTTCCAGAGTCCAAATCCAGAAGAGACATTACCCCGCACGGTTTGTTCTCCCCCTCCCGCATACAATACATTGGGATCGCTTTTTGACACCGTTATGGCCCCGACCGACCCCCCAAAAAATCCATCGGATATGTTTTCCCAGTGACGCCCGCCGTCATTGGTTTTCCAGACGCCTCCACCGGTTGCACCGAAATAAAATAAATTGGGTTTTCCCGGAACGCCGGTAACGGCAGCACTTCGCCCCCCGCGAAAAGGGCCAATCTCCCGATAACTCAAGGCGTCAAAAAGGGCTGAGTCATAGGTTTGTCCCATAACGGGAAACACACTGGCCAAAAAGATTGTGGCAAAACTGAAAAAACGAATCGTGCGGTTCATTTATTTTTATTTTTGAATTGAAGACTAAATATAAACAAAATTGGCCGCCACCATCGGCTTTTTGGCTTTTTTCGAGCCTTATTGTGGTGCGAATTTTTGCATAATGTCCCACAAAATTTTTTATCTGAGCGCCCTTTGAGTGGGGTCTGACAATAAGTGCAATAATGGATCATTGCGCTAAGCTAAATAAGGTCGCTTTTGTGCCCCAAATCTTAATCGTTTGAATTCTTGAATTTTCCTGTGAATTTAAAAATAGGACCCATAGTCCTCAAGGCCAATTATTTCTTGAAAATTTATTACTTTCGCTACCTTTTACGGGCCCCTAAATTTTGGCCCAAAAGAATATGGCGATAATGAGTGTTAAATTCAAGGAATACAAGGGATTAAATTTGCCGGAATGTGCTGAAAATATACTTGATTTTTGGCGTGAAAAATCTGTGTTTGAACAGAGCATTCAGCAGCGTGCACAAGCCACGCCTTTTGTCTTTTTTGAAGGGCCTCCATCGGCCAATGGTATGCCAGGAATTCACCATGTGATGGCGCGAACCATCAAAGATATTTTTTGCCGTTACAAAACCCAAAAAGGGTATCGCGTTGATCGTAAGGCGGGATGGGACACCCACGGATTGCCTATTGAACTTGGTGTTGAAAAAGAATTAGGCATTACCAAAGAGGATATCGGTCAGACTATTTCAGTCGAACAATACAATGAAGCTTGTCGCAAAGCCGTCATGCGTTATACCGATGTATGGAATCAATTGACCGAGCGCTCCGGATATTGGGTCGACATGACCCAGCCCTACATCACTTACGAGCCAAAATACATGGAGTCCGTCTGGTGGTTGCTCAAACAGATATACGAAAAAGGGCTTTTGTACAAGGGCTACACCATACAGCCCTA
>DDCS01000007.1:10604-11006 GCA_002335345.1 Flavobacteriaceae bacterium UBA2000
GACCACCACACCTTGGACCTTACCGAGTAATACGGCCTTGACTGTAGGGCCAAAAATTAAATATGTCGTCGTTAAGACGTTCAACCAATATACCGGTGCGTCCGTTCATGTCGTTTTGGCGGAAGCGCTTATCGCAAAAGTTTTTTCTGGCAAGTTCGAGCAAGTAGAAGAAATTCAGGACCATGATGTCGTCGATCCTCAGACTAAAAAAATGCCCTACTGTGTCGTGGCCCAGTTAAGTGGTTCAGAGATGGTCGGCGCGCGCTATGAGCAACTAATGCCTTATGTTCTGCCCTTCAATAATCCCGAAAATGCGTTCCGGGTAATCGCTGGAGACTTTGTCACTACCGAAGACGGTACAGGGATTGTGCATACAGCGCCCACATTTGGGGCTGATGATGC
>DDCS01000152.1:0-3714 GCA_002335345.1 Flavobacteriaceae bacterium UBA2000
GGGATGCCCACCTATCACTTGGCCAATGTGGTCGACGATCATTTAATGGAAATCACCCATGTGATCCGCGGAGAAGAATGGTTGCCGTCCCTTGCTTTGCATGTTTTGTTATATGAGGCCTTTGGCTGGAATGCCCCTGAATTTGCACACCTTCCCTTGATCTTAAAACCGACCGGGAAAGGGAAACTCAGTAAAAGAGATGGTGTTTTAGGAGGGTTTCCTGTATTCCCGCTTCAATGGCATCAAGAAGACGCTGTGCTGGATGGGTATCGGGAACAAGGCTACTTGCCTGAGGCCGTGGTTAACCTTTTGGCCTTGCTTGGATGGAACTCTGGAACAGAGCAAGAAGTGTTTTCTTTAGCAGAACTAATAACCAATTTCTCTCTGGATCGCGTACAAAAATCCGGGGCCAAATTCGACCCCAACAAAGCCTTGTGGTTTCAAAATCACTATTTTCAAAATCAACCCGACGACATAGTGATCGCTGATTTTTTAGCGTGGCTTGAAGCAAATCACAAAGAAGCATCACGGGTTGACTTAGCCCGCGTCGTCCCTCTGGTCAAAGAACGCGCGCATTTTATTAAAGACCTCTGGGAGGCTTCAGACTTCTTTTTCGAGCCCCCAACACAGTATGATCCGGCTGGAGTGAAACGCGCGGTCAAAGAACCTACTGTAGATATAATTTCTGAGCTCCATGCATCGCTCGCGGATCACCCATGGGACTCAACAGAATCCCTGTCTGAATTTGTAAAACACTGGTGCGCGACCAAAGAAATTGGTGTGGGGTCTGTTATGATGCCTTTGCGCTTGTTTTTGGTGGGCGCCATGAAAGGGCCTGATGTATTTGATATAATGGGGGTTCTTGGAAAGATTGAGAGTTTAAAACGCATTAAGCAGGCAATAAGCGTGTTTGAGCTTACGCCATAGTGTGGTGCGCATTATCAATTTCTTAACAAGCCCCATTGTAAATATTGCTTATCTTGGAGGAAACAACATCCGCCATGAACACTTTTCTATTTTATTTCCTTTTGGTCCTCGCCCTTTTTGTGTTTTGGACCTTTATTTTTATTGTAAAACAACAAACCGCTGTCATTATTGAACGCTTTGGTCGGTTTCACAGCATTCGCGGCTCAGGGCTTCGATTTAAAATACCGGTCATTGACCGCATTGCGGGACGCGTGAATTTAAAAATTCAACAGCTTGACGTTTTGGTAGAAACAAAAACCAAAGACGATGTTTTTGTGCGTCTTAAAATTTCTGTTCAGTTTCAGGTCATCAAAACCAAAGTATACGATGCGTTTTATCAGCTCGAAAACTCGAATGATCAGATCACTTCTTATGTCTTTGATGTCGTGCGGGCCGAGGTGCCAAAAATGAAGTTGGACGATGTCTTTGAGCGCAAAGATGATATCGCTATTGCGGTTAAGCGTGAACTCAATGAGGCTATGCTGGATTATGGTTATGATATCATTAAAACATTAGTCACCGATATCGATCCTGACGTGCAAGTTAAGGCGGCGATGAACCGCATTAATGCTGCAGAGCGTGAAAAAGTTGCTGCGGAGTACGAGGCCGAGGCCGAACGGATTAAGATTGTCGCAAAGGCTCGAGCCGAGGCCGAAAGCAAACGGCTACAGGGTCAAGGGATTGCTGACCAAAGGCGTGAAATCGCCCGGGGCCTTGAAGAGTCTGTAGAGGTGCTCAATAACGTAGGGATCAACTCACAAGAAGCTTCGGCTTTACTTGTGGTCACCCAGCATTATGACACCCTTCAATCTGTTGGAGAGGCCACGCAGAGTAATTTGATTTTAATGCCCAATTCACCACACGCTGGAAGCGATATGTTGTCTCAATTGATCACTTCCTTTTCGGCCAGTCATCAAGTGGCTCAAACCTTTGGGATTAAGCCTGAGGAAGAAAAAACGCCTCAAAAAAAAGGAAAAGGCACCACCCCAAAAAAAGGCAGTGATCCGCTTTTAGAACAATAAAACTAGTGATTAGTCCTGGTCAAGTTTTCCCCATGAATCGCGCAAAGACACGGTTCTGTTAAAGACCAGAGCGTCGGCTTTAGAGTCTGGGTCTAGCACAAAATAGCCTGTGCGCTGAAACTGCACGGGCTGCCCTATTTCCAGTGTTTTCAAGCCAGGCTCTACCTTGGCGGTAATCACCGCTAGGGAATTTGGGTTTAAATGATCCAGAAAGTCTCCGTCTTTGTCGGCGTCTGGGGCCGCGCTGGAAAACAATCGATCATACAGGCGCACCTCGGCGTCCAACGCGTGGTCTCGAGAAACCCAGTGAATCGTGCCTTTTACTTTGCGCAGGGCCTCAGGCGTATCGGTGCCGCTTTTACTCAGCGGATCATAGGTGGCATGGATCTCTGTGATCGCGCCATGAGCATCTTTCACTACAGATTCCCCTTTAATGATGTAGCCGTTTTTAAGCCGTACTTCTTTGTCTAAAGACAACCTAAAAAACTTTCGGTTCGCCTCCTCTTTAAAATCTGAACGCTCGATCCAAAGATATTTTGAAAAAGGAATCTCTCTATTGCCAGAATTCGGGTCTTCGGGGTTGTTTTCGGCGGTTAACCACTCTGTATGGTCTTCAGGGTAATTGTCTAGCACGAGTAATACGGGGTCTAAAACTGCCATGACTCGGTCGGTAATTTTGTTTAAATCCTCACGAGCACAAAACTCCAAATGGGCCACATCGATCAGGTTTTCCCTTTTAGCAACACCGATACTGTCGGCAAATGCGCGAATCGCGTTAGGGGTATACCCTCGTCTTCTCAGGCCAGAAATTGTAGGCATGCGTGGGTCGTCCCATCCGTTGACCACGCCCTCTTGAACTAAGCGCATAAGTTTTCGTTTGCTCACCACGGTGTGGCTTAAATTGCGGCGGGCAAATTCTCTTTGTTTTGGTCGCAATTGGGTCGCCTCATGGATTTGATCTAAAAACCAATCGTATAATTCTCTATGGGGTAGAAACTCAAGAGTACAGAAACTGTGGGATACTTGTTCGATATAATCACTTTCTCCATGGGCCCAATCATACATGGGATAAATATGCCACTGGTCCCCTGTGCGATGATGACTTTTGTGGAGGATCCGATACATAACTGGGTCGCGCATAAGCATATTGCTTGCGCTCATATCGATTTTAGCCCGCAAAACATGACTTCCCTCTGGGCATGAGCCGTTTTTCATTTGTTCAAATAAGGACAGGTTCTCGGCAACACTGCGTTCTCTGTAAGGGCTGACTGTACCCGCTTGGCTTGGCGTCCCTTTTTGCGCTGCGATTTCTTCTGAGCTCTGTGAATCAACGTAGGCCTTGCCTTGCTCAATAAACATTACCGCCCATTGGTAAAGCTGTTCAAAATAATCGGAGGCATAGCATTCGTTGGCCCACTGAAAACCCAACCATGACACGTCCTTTTTTATCGCATCCACAAACTCTTGCTCCTCTTTAGCGGGATTGGTGTCGTCAAATCTTAGATTCACCGGGGCATTATAGCGCAATCCCAACCCAAAATTCAAACAAATTGCAGAGGCGTGACCAATGTGTAAATAGCCGTTAGGTTCTGGGGGGAAACGAAAACACAATTGGTTTTGTTTGTATCCAGAGCGCAAATCGTCCTCGATAATGTGCTCAATAAAATTTAAACTGCGCGATTCGCTCATAGCAAGGTATTAAGGGGGCAAAGATACCAAAATATCT
>DDCS01000152.1:3745-6983 GCA_002335345.1 Flavobacteriaceae bacterium UBA2000
CTGTTTTGGTCTTTGGCCAGGCTACACAAAACTTATATGGGAGAAATAAAACTTAAAGACATTCGGGTTTATGCCCACCACGGCTGTCTGCCAGAAGAAACGATTATTGGTAGCGATTACCTCGTTCAACTGCATGTTGGCGCGGATCTTGCCTCATCTGCTTTGAGTGATCGCTTAGAGGAAACAGCAGATTATGTGTTGCTCCACAAAATTGTCGTGGATCAAATGAAGGTTCCTTCAAAGTTATTGGAACATGTTGCCCTGCGCATCAACCAAACTATTTTGAAAGAAGTTGCGTGTGTGCAATGGAGCGAAGTAACCGTTTCTAAGATAAACCCCCCTATCGGTGGTGATGTGGATCGAGTGAGTATTATCCTGCGTTCAACCCGAGACAATTAAAAGGGGTTTAGTTAAAGAAACTTATTATATTTGCCGTCTTAATAATGGCGTCTTGGCCGAGTGGCTAGGCAGAGNNTACAGCGGTTCGAATCCGCTAGACGCCTCCAATAGGGTTTTTTCGTTTGAAAAAACCCTATTTTTTTTGCTCCAAGGCGCTCGGCAGCTTATCGCGCATGCTTTTTTGGATGGCTTCAGGCAACACCCCTTGAATTAAGAGGAGCACGCCAAACACAATAATGGTGATGCTCACAAATTTCTTTGTTTTATAAATAACCCTGGGGGTCATTTTGCTTTTAAGATTTTTGGCCAGGCTTATTTTTATAAGATCTGTGGTGAAAAAGACCCCGACCACGGTCGCTAAAAAAAGGATAACACCCTGATCACTGCTGGTCAAAGCGTTTGCGAAGATGATGGTTCCTATCCATCCTGCCAATACACCGAAATTTACAAAATTCAGTAGAAAGCCTTTAACAAAGAGGCTTGGTAAATTTTTTTTGACCGTCACCGCATAGTGTTCTCGCGCAATTTTAATAAAGGACTTAGCGGTACGCACATATGAAATAGTCCCATAAGTAATCAAGACGGCGCCCCCAAACACCAACAAACCCGGTTCATCGCGCAAATTATCGAGAATTTTACTGGTGCTGAAATAAGCGATTGAAATAAATATCAGGTCGGCAAATATGGCCCCTAATTCAAAGAATAAACCCGCCTTAAATCCTTTGGTTATACTGGTTTCAAGCAGTGTAAAAAAGACTGGGCCCACAGCAAATGCAAGCAGGAACCCATATAGTGCAGCGTACCATAAGCCATCAAACATTTCGCTAAGTTACAAATTAACCACACAGTTCTGTGTGTTGTTTCGCTAAGACAACATCAAAAAGTCCAGTTGTCTTTTTATCAAATCCGCACGTTTTACGCGGATTTGTACCGTATCGCCCAGGCGATATATTTTGTGATTGCGCTGACCAATCATAGCGTATTCCTGGGCATCAAAAATATAGTGGTCGTCTTTTAAGTCTTGAAGACGTACCATGCCTTCGCATTTATTTTGCTCAAGTTCCACATATATCCCCCAATCTGTTACGCCTGAAATTACGCCGTAAAAGTCCTGACCTTCATGCTCTGACATAAACTTTACCTGCATGTATTTAATGCTATCACGTTCGGCGTTGGCCGCTAATTGTTCTCGATCACTTGAGTGCTTACATTGCTCTTCATACATCTGTTCAGAAGGCGATGACCCTTCATTCAAATAATATTCTAATAGGCGATGAACCATAACATCGGGATAACGACGAATCGGCGAGGTAAAGTGACTGTAATAATCAAATGCCAAACCGTAGTGCCCTATATTTTGGGTCGTATAAACAGCCTTACTCATACTGCGAATGGCTAAGGTATCGACAAGGTTCTGTTCTTTAGTCCCGTGCACTTGGGTTAAAAGTTTATTAATTGATTTAGCGGTGCTGGCCCTAGATTTAGTGTCTAATTGATAGCCAAATCGCTTAATAATATTTTGGAGGCCCGCAATTTTTTGGTCATCCGGCTGGTCGTGAACACGATATACAAATGTTTTTTTGGGTTGTTGTTTGCCTATAAATTCCGCGACACTGCGATTGGCCAACAACATAAATTCTTCGATAAGTTTATTGGCTTCTTTGCTTTCTTTGAAATAGACCCCGACAGGGTTTTTTAATTCATCCAAATTAAATTTTACCTCAATTCGATCAAATGATATCGCGCCTTGTCGCATTCTTCTGCTCCTTAGTTTTTTTGCTAGGGCATCCATAGATTGAATCGATTCTAACACCATTGATTCTACCCTTCGTTCTGCACCAGTAATTGACGTTTCTTGAGGAATTAATAGTTCCCCAGTTTCTATTAAATGTTGGGCCTCTTCATAGGCCAATCTCAAATCACTAAATATGACGGTTTTTCCAAACCACTGATTGACTACCTGGGCATTTTTATCGAGATCAAAGACGGCAGAAAAACAAAGTTTTTCTTCTTCAGGGCGAAGCGAACAAACATCATTACTTAAAACTTCAGGAAGCATTGGAACCACACGATCAACTAAGTATACCGAAGTGCCTCTATCAAAAGCCTCTTGATCAAGAAGTGTTCCGCTACGCACATAGTGAGAAACATCAGCAATATGAACCCCAATCCTAACTACATCATTATCCAAAACCTCAAAAGACAGAGCATCATCAAAATCCTTAGCGTCTTTAGGATCAATCGTTAATGTGAATACAGAACGAAAATCCCTGCGCTTTTTATAATCTTCAGGGGTTATGCTTCTATTTATTTTTTCCGATTCAAGGGTAACCTCCTCAGGAAAATCATACGGTAAGCCATACTGGGCTAATATTGAATGAATCTCTGATTGATGCGTGCCAGCCTCACCAAATACACGAATTATTTTAGCAATAGGGGACTCACTCTGCTCCGCCCAACCCTCTAATTTTATTAAGACTTTATCTCCATTTTTAGCGCCATTAATATTAGCTCCGGGGATGAAAAAATCCGTATGAATATTTTGACCCGCACATTGGACAAAGCCATATTTGTCCGCGTGCTGATAAATTCCTACAAATTCTGTTCTGTCGCGTTTTAGTACTTCATGGACCTCGCCTTCAATTCTGCTATTATGCTTTCGCTTATACACATAAACCGAAACAATATCCTTATTTAAAGCTCGATTCGTTCGGCGCTTATCAATGACCACTTCCTCTTCCCATCCCTCGATCTTAACATACGCCTTACCTTTGGTGGTAATTTGAATTTGACCTTCGAGATAATTTTTTTGTTGTGCCCATTTGTAGGTTCCTATACT
>DDCS01000152.1:7035-20478 GCA_002335345.1 Flavobacteriaceae bacterium UBA2000
GCAACTTGTTTGATACTATAGGCTTGTGTGGGGTGAGACCGGAAAAAATCAGCTATGGCGGTCTGTGTTATTTTTATCGTACTTTTTACTCTTCTTTTCTTTTTACCCATGAATCAATTATGATGACCTTAAAGGTACGCGATTCTCTTGGCCTTTAATCCACTATGACTCATTTATCTTTATTCACATTAATTATATCAATATTTATCTTTTATCTTTTTTAAAAAATTAAATGATGGATTATTATAGGGTGTTAATAGCCGCAATAAGTTTTATTAAATTCCTTTGTGCGTTAAAATACTTTCTAATTATAAACCCAGTATTAACAGGATATAAGGGTAGTAAATAGATCAATATCAAACCATTAAAATAGATATTAACAGACAATATTTTTAAACTTAAAGCCGCTAATATTTTATAACTAATTCAGGTGTTTGTGTTTAAATCTACAGAGAATTGTCTCAATAAATCATCTATAAAAAAGGGAGTTATTTTGGTGTTGTTTAAATAAAATTTACAATCCAGTAAACTTTAGACAACACCAAAAATAAATAGGTCTATTTACAGATAAGATATGAACATAAATGTTGACGATTTTTTTCACTTTATAAACACAGTCTTGTTCTAGCTTGAATTAATAAGTACCTTTAAAAAGTAAAATTCAATACTATGAAAATTGTCATTGGTAACGACCACGCAGGAACAGATTATAAAAACAATCTTGTGGCTATTTTAACCTCTATGGGTCATGAGGTCCACAACTACGGAACAGATCATAACAGCAGTGTCGATTATCCAGATCACGTTCATCCTGTTGCTCAAGATGTAAACCAAAAAAAAGCGGATTTAGGGGTGTTAATTTGTGGCAGTGGTAATGGGGTTTGTATGACCGCTAATAAATACCAAAATGTTCGTGCGGCTTTATGTTGGACTGCTGAAATCGCGGCACTAGCCAGAGGTCATAATGATGCCAATATAATCTGTATTCCAGCGCGCTATGTCTCTTTAGATGAGGCTAAAACAATGCTTGAAAAATTTATTACCGAGCCTTTTGAGGGCGGGCGTCATCAAAATCGGGTGAATAAAATACCGAGTTGTTGAGTATTTCATTAAATAATGGCACAACACCGTAAAACACAAAAATATTTAGGACTCAGCATCTTGTTAAATGCGGTTATTACAATAACCCAAGCAATCGGAGGTGTGCTTTCAGGAAGCCTAGCGCTACTTTCAGATGCCCTTCATAATTTTAGTGATGTTATTTCTCTTATCATAAGTTTCGTTGCGAATCGGTATGCCACAAAAGCAGCCTCAGAGGAAAAAACTTTTGGATATAAGCGGGCTGAAATAATAGCGGCCTTTATCAATGCCGCCAGTTTAATTATCCTTGCCTCTTTTCTTATTTACGAATCTATTTTGCGTTTTATTACTCCAGAGCCCATTCAGGCTGACTGGGTTATTGCTTTAGCGATATTAGGAATAGTCGTTAATGGGTTAAGTGTTTTGTTGCTCCACAGTTCAGCGGCTCAAAACATGAATTTAAAATCTGCTTATTTGCATTTGATGAGCGATATGTCGGCCTCTGTGGCTGTGCTTTTAGGAGGTATTACCATGTATTATTATGAATGGTTTTGGGTGGACAGTGTATTGACCCTTGGCATTGCGCTTTATCTTTTAGTCATGGGTTATCAACTTTTAAAGGATTCTTTTCACGTTCTTATGTTATTCACCCCAGATTCTATTGATCTTAAAAAATTGCGTTTGGCGATTAAAATAGATCCTAGAATTCAAAATATTCATCACCTTCATGTTTGGCGGGTTAACGAATATGAAAACCACCTAGAAGCGCATATTGACTTTAACGAAAATATATCAATCGCTGATTTTGATGAGATACTTGAAAAAATAGAGGCCATATTGTTAAATGATTTTGGTGTTAATCATGTAAATATTCAGCCCGAATACAAGAAGGACGACAACAAAAACATAATAGTTCAGGACTGATGCAGGTACGGATAAAAAATTTTGAGGACTTAACCCTTAATGAATTATATGATCTAATGGCCTTGCGTTCTGCGGTATTTGTGGTAGAACAGGACTGTGTTTATCAAGATTTGGATTATAAAGACCAAAAAGCAATCCATGTTTTAGGCTATGAAAACAAACTATTGGTGGCCTACACAAGACTCTTTGGTCCGGGGGATTATTTTAAAAACGCCTCTATAGGACGCGTAATCGTAACCCCTGCTTTTAGATCAAAACAACTAGGACACACCATTATGAAGGCCTCCATTCTTGCCCTGCAAGAACGTTATGATATGCATCAAATAGAGATTTCTGCACAATCGTATTTAGAACGTTTTTATGAAACACACGGATTCAAAGCCGAAGGGGCGGAATATTTAGAAGACGGTATTCCACATAAAAAGATGATAAAAACCACCAACAACCCTTAAATTTTTAGGGGTATTCCTTGAAAAAAAGTTAATTTTACCTCTTTAATAATAAAATATAGGGGGTATGAGTAAAAAAATCAACTTTTTGATTCTTTTAAGCTTAGTGTTAATTTGTTTATTTGCAGGAACACCTTATGATGCTTTAGCGCCTGGAGAAACGATCAATACAGGTGATACGGCTTGGATGTTGGTCTCTAGCGCTTTTGTTTTATTAATGACCCCAGGTCTTGCTTTTTTTTACGGGGGAATGGTGACGAAAAAAAGTATTATTTCAACAATGCTTCAGAGTTTTGTCGCGCTTGGGGTGATCAGCGTGCTTTGGGTCGTGGTCGGTTTTAGTTTGGCTTTTGGAGAAAGCCTTGGTGGTTTTGTTGGAAACCCAGCAACCTTTTTCGCGTTCAAAGGGGTTTCTCTCAGGCCCAATCCGGAATTTTCTGAAAACATCCCATTTTTACTTTTCGCCCTATTTCAATTAAAATTTGCCATTATTACCCCAGCCCTAATTACCGGAAGTTTTGCCGAGCGTATTCGATTTAGAAGTTACATCCTTTTTATGGTCTTGTTCTCCATATTTATTTATGCGCCCTTAGCCCATATGACTTGGCACCCTGAGGGTTTATTGCGCCAAATGGGGGTTCTTGATTTTGCGGGAGGGACTGTGGTACACATGTCTGCCGGAATTGCCGCCTTGGCTGGAGCGATTTATCTGGGTAAACGTAAAGAACGCATAGAAAAACCCGCGAACATTCCTTTTGTTATTTTAGGAACCGGGCTTTTGTGGTTTGGCTGGTTTGGCTTTAATTCAGGCTCGGCTTTAGGCGCAAATACAGATGCCGTTATTGCCTTTGCGAACACAAATTTAGCCTCAGCCACCAGTATGCTTACATGGATTTTCTTAGAGCGTTTTCAAAACAGAAAAATGTCTGCATTAGGCGCCTGTATTGGGGCGATCGTTGGTTTAGTGGCCATTACGCCAGCAGCCGGTTTTGTGAGTCTAGGCGCGAGTATTTTTATCGGTTTTGTCGCCTCAATCGTGAGCAATTTTGCGATAAGACTCAATAAAAAATCAGAAATTGACGATACTTTGGATGTTTTTCCAAGCCACGGAGTGGGCGGGATCGTGGGGATGATCTTAACAGCGGTTTTAGCAGAAGATGTGGGGTTGATTTATGGAGAGACAACCACTTTTATTAACCACGTAATTGCACTGGTCTTGGTTGCTGTGTTTACTTTTGTAGGCAGTTATGCGCTTTATAAAATCACCGACGTGCTTTTGTCCATGCGTGTGCGGGAAGACCAAGAATTCCGCGGATTGGATGCCTCGCAGCACGGAGAATTCCTCGAAGAGTAATACTAAAAACAAGCATTTTTGTAATTGTTCTTCTCTGAGGTGATTATACCTTAACCTTTATTGTGCTTGTCTTGAGACAGAGGTTTTACTTTTGAACTAAACGGAAGCCCCAGCTGGGTTAAAAAGCTTTGGTCGTTTAAGTGATCGGCACGATCTACACCAAAAATAATTTCCTTGCGGTCTCCGTAAACAAACGTGCCAAAAAGACGATCCCAAACCGAAAGGATATTGCCAAAATTTTTATCGGTCCAAGGCATGCTGCGGTGGTGATGAAATTTGTGAACCCCCGGAGTAACAATAAGGTAACTCAACGCCCTGTCCACGCTTAGCGGCAAAGCAATGTTGGCGTGCGTCCAATAAGTAAAGAGCACGCTCAAAATTCGGTAAAAAAGATAAAAAGAAACCGGCATTCCCATAATCACCACAGCGATTAATGCAAACACTTCGCGCAGTACAAAATCAAAAGGATGATGACGGGTTCCCGTGGTGACATCAACATGTTTGTCTGAGTGGTGCACCATATGAAGACGCCACATCCAGGGCACCTTATGCAAGAGGTAGTGTACACCGTATTGGGCAATTAAATCGAGTACCATTATAGACAAAGTCAATTCAACCCAAACAGGTGCCGTAACATAATTGAGCAGTCCAAAATTTGATTGATTCAGCCAAATAAACACCCCAGCAGTAAGCACACCAAAGACGACATTGATCACCATTACAAGAGACAAAAGCCCAAAGTTCGTTTTGGCATGACGCGTTTTATCATAAGGATTGTTCACATCGCGGTAATAGCCCTCGAGCAGCCAAAAAACAGCAATACAGAAGATGACCCAACCTAATTTTTGCCACACAGGCATCTGCTCGAAAAACAAAAGAAACGCGCTCATGGTTTTAATATTTTAGCATAAGCTTTAGGATTTTTAAGCATATCGACGCCCGCAATTATTTCAGGGTCATGGCCGGTTTTGTAGCTATACAGGCCCGAGCGGTAAAAGTAGCGGGGTAAAAGAGATTCCACCACCAGGGTCTGAACAGCAGCTTGTTTTGATTTTAAAAGGTCGATTTTGGCCGCAAGCAGGCTGTTACGCATGGACTCAAGAGCCTGGTCAACGTAAGGGGCCAAGCCCTCCTTTTCTGCTGCTTGGGTAAATTCATTAAAAACCCCCTCAGAAACTGTTTTTATCGTTTCCGGATGGGCCGCAACAAAATCCAAAAACCCCTCAAAGTCTTTTTGGGTAAACTGAAAATTTTCAAGGCGCTCAAAAGGATGTGTTTTGATGAATTCGGTGCCATAATCGATCATGATGCGCGATTTGAGCAATGAAGACAACAAGGTGTGGTCGCTCGAACTTTCAAAAACCTTATCAGGAAGGATGCCCCCGCCATCATAAACCGTGCGGCCACGTGCTGTTTTAAATGCGTTGTATTGATCTGGTTCTGTCCGAATAGGCTCGCCGTCCACATCACGCTGCCAATAATCTAAAGCCTGAATACAGCGCCCGCTTGGGGTGTAATATCGAGATATGGTCACTTTGAGCTGCGTGCCATAGCTCAAAGGCTTAGGTCTTTGCACCAACCCCTTTCCAAAGCTGCGCCCCCCGATAATTACTGCACGATCCAAATCTTGAAGCGCCCCAGAGACAATTTCACTAGCCGACGCGCTACGCGCGTTGATCAAAACCACCAAGGGCATTTCGAGGTCAGCCGGTAATTGTTGGGTCACATAGGTGTTGTTATATTCCGGGACTACGGATTGAGTATAAGTCACCAAAGTGCCTTTGGGTACAAATAAACTCACTAAATTAACCGCTTCGGTAAGTAACCCACCAGGGTTGTTGCGCAAATCTAAAATAAGCGCCGTAGCTCCTGAGGATTTTAATTCAAATAAAGCCTTTTTCGTGTCTTTATATATGGTCGGGCTGAATTCTTTTAGCGCGATATACCCAACCTTATCCTGAAGAAGTTTTGCGCTCAAAACTGGGGTTTCGGCTTTTTTGTCTGGAGTTAACTCGATTTTTTTGGTCTGGTTCTCACGGGTATACTCCAAGGTCACCGCGCGATCTCCACTTGCGGCAACCAATTGGGACAACTGATCTAAATCTTGAGCTAAAGCAACCCCATTAATGGCGTGTAACCGATCGCCCACACGAAGCCCTGCTTGGTCTGCGGGACTGTTTTGGTCTACTTCTACCACCAACCACTGATGGTCAAACTGTCTAAATCCCGCCCCTAAGGAAGCAAAGTTACTTTCTTTGGAGATCCGAGCATCTGAAACCTCTTGTTCTGTCCAAAAGACCGTATAAGGATCTAAGCCTTCAAGAAGACCCGTAATGGCGTGATCCATAAGCTGAGCCGGGGAGGTTTCATCCACATAGTTTAGCGACAACTCCTTAAATAAGGTGGTGAAAATCTCAAGCTGCTTGGTAATTTCAAAAAGCCCACCGCGGGCACTGGTTAAGACCAATAACCCCAAGGCTAATGGCAAAATTAAAATGAGTCGCCAGGCTTTGCGCAAAAGGGGACTCCGTGACAAAAATGAAAAATTAAGCTTCATCCACAACTTTTTTTGTTTGAGCATAACGCATGAGCAGGTCTTTTACCGCGTGCTCAATACGCGCATAAGGCAACGATTCGCGCCCTTGATAAATAAAGAATAAAGCGCAAAACTCTTGGGTTCCTGCTAAGGACTTATTTAACCGATAGGCTTCGCGAATTTGTCGTTTAATTCTATTGCGGTTTACCGCCTTAGGAACATTGCGCTTAGGCACAGAAACGCCAAATAAATTATGGGGCGTATCCGTAACAGGCGTATGCACTAACTTAAGCGGAAAACGCTTTATGCTTTGTCCTTGCTGAAACAAAACACCAAACCAATGCCGTCCTTTGAGTCGTTCGTCTTTTGGCAAACCATGAGTCATGGCCTAAAGATACACAACGCGTCTTACAAAACACACTGATTAATTATTGGCCTTTATCGGATCCGGCTTTTTCAAAACGATTATTCTCTTTTTGAATGTCGGCCATCCGCCCACTGGGGTCGATAATTACCTCAACAATCTCTGAGGGGCTATCGACATTAAAGCTGTAGCTTGGTCTTGCCCATGCCCAGTCGCGCAGAACAGTTACTGGGGTGTCCCCGAAGCTTTTTTCACCACGCATCATTTGTAGCGGGATATAGTACAAGCGACTGCTGCCGTCGGCAAAATTGACCTGAAGGTCAATAGGCATGGGCATTAGACCAATGCGCTCTAAGGCGATTTTTTGTCCAGTTGTGGCGCTCGGACCCACAGAGACAATCCCGTAATCGATGGTGTTTGTGGTTGTGGCAAAGTCTTGTAAATACCAATCTAAATTCAGGTCAGAGACGCGCTCGGCAACGCGAATAAAATCACGAGGCTCCGGGTGTTTGAAGGCCCAGTTTTTGAAATATTCTTTAAGGGTTTGAGCCAAAACCTCCTCGCCGACCACATAACCCAGCTGGGCTAAAAACACAGCGCCTTTGGAATAGGCGGCAATTCCGTAATTGCGGTTGGTGTTATATCGATCTGCATGGGTGCTCAAAGGCTGCTCCACCCCGGAAGTGGCTAAGAAATTATAACCGCGATAGGAGCCCGCTAAAGGGTCGCCTTCTTGGTGGAGCACCTGGTGTTCCGCTAAAGAAGAGATGTAAGAGGTAAACCCTTCATCCATCCATTCGTGCAGGGCTTCATTGCTGGCCAGTAAAAACTGAAACCAGGTATGGGCCATCTCATGCGCGGTCACACCAACTAAACTTTCAAAGCTGCGCTTCCCGGTAATCAAGGTACACATGGCATATTCCATACCCCCATCACCTCCTTGTATCACAGAATATTGTTTGTAAGGATATGGGCCAATGGCTTTGTTGAAATAATCCAGAAGCTCGGCGGTAACCGGCTGGAGGGCCTTCCAATTCTCTTGCAATGCGGGGTCGTTTTTGTAATAGAAGTTTAGTGTAACGCCATCTGGGCCTGGGTAAGTATCGTGTACATAATCCGGATCGGCCGCCCAAGTAAAATCGTGAACCATAGGCGCCTCGAAAATCCATCGCGTGCGTCCTTTTTTTGAAGCAGACTTTTCTTTGAGATAACCCGTACCCCCGACAACATAACCGCTGTCTAAAGTTAGGCTCACCTTAAAATCACCCCAAACCCCATAAAATTCGCGGGCAATATAAGGGTCGGTATGCCATCCGTCTTTGTCGTATTCAGCGAGTTTGGGATACCACTGGGTCATGGAAAGCGCGACCCCTTCGGCATTGTTGCGGCCACTTCGTCGAATCTGTACCGGCACTTGACCGTGAAAATCCATAGTCAAAACCGTGCTTTCATGAGGGGCCAAGGGCGTGTTTAACCGGACAACCAAAATAGTTTCTTCCGCCGAATAATCAAGCGTCACGCCATCTTGTTTGAGCGCGGTAGCGTTCAAAAAACCTTGTTCAGAAGGACTAAGACCCGCGATGCGATCACCCACACGACGGTCAGGATCGGCAATAGTGCGTGAGCGCACATCCATTTCGCTGCCGGGCTGAAAGGCATTGAAGTACATGTGGTAAAACACTTGATGTAATGTGTCCGGTGAATGGTTTGTATAAACAAGTTTTTGATTTCCTGTATACTGCCAATTGGTGACATCCATGTCGACACTCATGGTGTAGTCCACGTGTTGTTGCCAATAGTTAAAAGAATTTTGGCTGCTTACTACAGAGCAGGCAGCCAAAAAAATTGAAAAGACTAATTTCATTAAAAGGTCATTATTTGATTGACGTGATTTGTTTAACGCGACATTTGGTCGGCCATAATCAATGCGTTGTACAGATTGACCAGGTGACCTGATTTAGAAATGTTTGCAAAATTGTTTTTCGTATTTGGATCACCACCAAGAATCACCTCACCGGGTCCCGCTAGTCCACTATCCATTAAGATTTGCTTCACCTGAGCAGCACTTAGTTTAGGGAAATACGAACGAATGACCGCCGCAACACCAGCCACAGCAGGGGCTGCCATAGAGGTTCCTTGCAGGTATTCATAAGTGTTTAAGGGAGTCGTTGACCAAATTTGAGTTCCTGGAGAAAAGACATCTACATTTTCTTCTCCATAGTTTGAAAATCCAGCAACCAAACCTTCATTGAACTCTGGTGTTGAGGCCCCAATGGTGATAAAAGTGTTGCCGATTTCCTCGGTTTCTCCTGGGCGTACGTCATTCGGATACACCTCGTTTTGGTCTAAATCCATGCCGTCGTTACCCGCAGCGTTTACAATCAAAACATCATTGTCAGAAGCGTAACGGATCGCGTCCCAAACCCACTCTGGGTGTGGAGAAAAGCCCTTACCAAAGCTTGTGTTAAGAACTTTAGCCCCATTGTTTACACAATAACGAATCGCTAAAGCGACGTCTTTATCGTACTCATCTCCATCAGGAACAGCGCGCACAACCATTATTTTTGCATGGTCAG
Organism: Flavobacteriaceae bacterium UBA2000; assembly: GCA_002335345.1. GTDB lineage: Bacteria > Bacteroidota > Bacteroidia > Flavobacteriales > Flavobacteriaceae > BACL21. Next base: position 16,319 of record DDCS01000152.1, read on the forward strand.
CAACCCCATTCATTCCGATTCCGTTGTTGCGCTCAGCGGCGATAATTCCTGCGACGTGGGTTCCGTGACGGGCGTCTTCTTTTTTAGGATCTGGTCCATCAACATCGTTGTTTCCGTAATACTTTGAGGACCAATCATTGGCGTCATCTCCTAGATCAGCGGCGCGATAATCTGTAGAAAGGTTAAAATGGCTCTCTAAGCGGTTAGTGAAATATTCAACCCCTCCATTTAAACGATTTAATACCGCTGGAATAGTTGGTCCAAAAGCCATCATTTGACCTAATCGCTCTACAAGCCCTTGCTCTTCCTGAGTAAGATCGGTTAAGCCTGCTAGGTCTTCTTTTCCATATTCGTCCGTCCCTAATTTTTCTGTGACCAAAGCATGGGCAATGGTGAGTTGATCATACATGCCTTGATAGCGCATTTTGTTTTGTGCCGCATCAGCGTAATCTTTTTCGTAAGCCGCTTTGGCTTTATTGAACAGCGCATAATCCGAGGCACGCTCTGGGGCAATATCCCCAGCTTCTTTTCCCTCGAATTCAGGGCCTAGTTCACGGATAATACGGACATACTCTAGGTTTTCTTTGACAATATTGCCAAGAAAATTCCATCCATGGATGTCATCGACATAACCATTTCGGTCGTCATCAATACCGTTGCCAGGGATTTCATCTTCGTTGACCCAAATCACATTTTTTAGGTCTTCGTGTTCAATATCGACACCACTGTCAATAACCCCGACAATTACAGCGCTTCCTTTACGCTGACTTAATAGCTCAGCATAGGCTTTATCCACACTCATTCCCGCAATGGTATCCATTGCTAGATCTGAAGCGCCCCACGCCTGGGTTTGCTCTTCGGTAAGCTCTAGGGTTTTGCTCACCGCACTGCTGGGAGCGGCAACAGGATTGGCGTCAAAACGAGCGGGCCCACAGGCGCTCAAGATTAACGCGGGGATAAAGGCAATAAAAATGTTTTTTGGTGTTTTCATATGGATTGGTTTAAAAATTGGTCGAGGGTGTAGACCTTATCCAGGCGCACCCCTTTTTCTGTATGTTTGACGGTAATTATAGGATTGTGGGCATCGTGTTCTAGCCATAAAAAATACCCGTGATCCGCAGCTAAATTTAAAAATTTTTCCTTTTCGCTCAGTGTTTTAAGTGGCCGCGTGTCATATCCCATGACATAAGGCAGTGGAATATGACCAGCAGTAGGCAAAAGATCTGCCGTAAAAACCAGGGTTTTCCCTTTATAATTGAGGTGGGGAATCATTTGTTTTTCGGTGTGCCCGTCAACAAATAAAACACCAAACCCCAAAGGCGTGTTCTCGGCGTAATCGTTCGATGAGCGCTCAATAAAGTTGAGCTGACCAGACGCTTCAATGGGCAAAATATTTTCCTTTAAAAAAGAAGCTTTTTCTCGACGATTAGGCGCGGTGGCCCATTGCCAATGATCTTGATTGCTCCAATAATGCGCGTTAGAAAACTTGGTTTGATACCCATCACGGTCTTTGTTCCAACAAACACTTCCTCCGCAATGATCAAAATGAAGATGTGTTAAAAACACATCGGTTATGTCTTCTGGGCTAAAGCCATATTGTTTTAAAGAACGGTCTAAAGTCGCTCCGCCCCAGGGATAATAATGTTTGAAAAATTCTGGCCCTTGTTTGTCCCCCATACCATTGTCAATCAAAATGAGGCGGTCGCCTTGCTCTATGAGTAAACAGCGCGCCGCAATATCAATCATGTTATTATTATCGGCGGGATTTGTTCTTTGCCAGAGGCTTTTTGGGACAACACCAAACATAGCGCCACCATCAAGCTTAAAGTTTCCAGCATCAATTGGGTATAAGGTCATTCGTTGTGGATAAAGTCCCGAACGTGCAAATTAACAAAAGGGTAAACAATAGCCTTTGATGCGCCGGTTTAATTTGAGTTTTTTAACAGAAAATTATCAGTCAACCCCGAGAATCCTAAGGTATTGAGCCCACCTAAAACAAAACCACAACAAAACTATATTTGACCAAAGCATAATAGGGCCTTGTGCCAAGGAAGTAAAAACTTTCTCGTATTTTAGGGCATTATATTAAATCATGGTTGAACTCGCAGGCATAATCGTATTAGGAATTTTAGCCCAATGGGTTGCGTGGAAGCTAAAACTTCCTGCAATCCTGCCATTGATTTTAATTGGCCTGTTGGTCGGACCAATCTCTACCTTATTTACTTTAGATGGCACCCCTTATATCCAACCGATTTGGGATGGGACCCGAGGATTATTTCCAGGAGAAAACTTGTACTACTTTGTGTCTTTGGCTATTGGCATTATTCTTTTTGAAGGCGGGTTGACGTTAAAGCGCGACGAGGTGTCCAAAGTGGGCCCAGTGATCATAAAACTCATCAGTTTAGGAGCGGTAATTACCTTTATCGGAGCCGGCGCTGCAGCACATTATCTTATCGGGTTAAATTGGCAGCTCTCCTTTTTGTTTGCTGCTTTGATTATTGTTACCGGGCCAACAGTGATCAGCCCCATACTGCGCAACATCCCCTTAAAAAAAGATGTTTCTGCAGTTTTGAAGTGGGAAGGGATTTTAATTGATCCAATTGGGGCCTTGGCGGCTGTTTTGGTATTTGAATTTATCCGTATTGGGGGAGATGCTGGCTATTCCAAACAAGCGCTGATGGAGTTTGGTAAAATTATTCTCATCGGAGGGTCGTTTGGGATCTCTGCCGGCTATATTTTATATTTTTCCATCAAACGCCAATGGATCCCCCATTACCTTATGAATGTGGTGGCGCTGTCCACGGTGCTTTTGGTCTTTGTCCAAAGTGATTTGTTTGCTCATGAATCGGGCTTGCTCTCTGTAGTGGTGATGGGAATGTTTTTGGGCAACAGCAATTTACCCAACCTAAAAGAGCTGTTGTATTTTAAAGAATCACTGAGCGTTCTTCTGATTTCAATACTCTTTATTTTGCTTTCAGCCAATATCGAGCTATCGGATCTTTTATTGATTTATAACTGGCAAACAGCAGCCTTGCTTGGCGTCATTATTTTTGTGCTACGCCCGTTATCGGTCTTGGTAAGTACAGCAGGCTCCTCTTTAAAATTTAATGAAAAACTATTTATCAGTTGGGTGGGTCCACGAGGGATTGTTGCCGCGGGGATCGCCTCACTGTTTGGATCGCGACTGGTCCAACTCGGAGTGCCCTACGCAGAGTACATCACTCCCCTTGTGTTTTCTGTGGTGTTGGTGACTGTATTGCTCAATGCGACTACAGCGCGTTTATTCGCCTTGTTAGTCGGGGTCTTTTTAAAAACCTCTGAAGGGGTCCTTATTGTCGGCGCCTCAAAGGTCTCGCGATTAATCGCCGCCTACCTTCAGAAAAACGGAAGACATGTCGTTCTTTTGGACTCCAATCAATCCAATGTCTCACAAGCGCAAAGCCTAGGCCTTGAGGCGTTTTCAGCCAATATATACACCGATGATCTCAGTGGAAACATCGAGCTCAGTGATGTTGGGTATTTATTAGCCCTCACGGCGAGCGCAGAAATCAATCAGCTGGCCATCAATAAATTTGCGGCCACTTTTGGGGAGACCGGGACATTCCGTTTGATGTCTGCTGAAGAAAAACAAAAAGGCTTAGACCTGGATAATCCGGAGTATTTCTGCAGTACCCATGACTACATCATGCTGGACGAAGTGGCCCGCCAACACCCCTCTATTCAAGAAGCGCCCGTGGAGGATATGGACCAATTTATGCGCCTTTTAAAAATACTGAGCAACAACCCAGATACAGTGCCCTTGTTTTTAAAACGAGCCAATGGCTACCTTGAGGTTATTTGCGACCCAAAAAACTTTGAAGTGGGCCCGGATTCATCCTTAGTTTACCTGGGCAAGCCTCAAGACTTAGAAGAACTGAGTCGTGCGGTTAAAAAGAAATCGTAAGGCTTAAGGGGGGATAAAAAGGCTAGTCGTTTAGTTTAAGTACCGCCATAAACGCCTCTTGAGGGATCTCTACATTGCCGACAGCGCGCATGCGCTTTTTCCCTTTTTTCTGTTTTTCAAGGAGCTTTCTTTTTCTGGAAATATCTCCTCCATAACACTTTGCTGTAACGTCTTTCCTCAGGGCTTTTACCGTTTCTCTGGCAATAATTTTTGCTCC
>DDCS01000152.1:20632-20782 GCA_002335345.1 Flavobacteriaceae bacterium UBA2000
ATCGTAAAAATCAAAAACAATTTCAGCCAAAGGCATGTCAAAACTGAGTTCTACACGGTCTTGCGTTAAATAGGTTTGATTGGTGATTTGCCCCCGCTTCTCAATACATAAAGACATAACAGCGCCGACAAAATCAGCTTTGGTGATGAT
>DDCS01000058.1 GCA_002335345.1 Flavobacteriaceae bacterium UBA2000
ACCCCGCGTTGTATACCTGGGCACAGCCACCCAAAATCACCAAAATAACACCCCCGACACCTCTTCTGGGCTGATCAGTCGCCTTCAACTTTGGGGTTATCCTGTATTTTTTGCCTCGAGTTATCAGACTGGGTTCACTCGTCTCTTCCATATGATTTGGGTTGTCCTGGCACAAGTTAATCGGCACTCAATCGTCCTTATTGACACCTATAGCACGTCCAATTTTTATGGCGCTATTTTGCTTTCATGGCTGATCCGCCTTAAAAGAGCGCCGTACATTCCCATTCTGCACGGCGGTAATTTGCCCCAGCGCATGAACAGCGCGAGTCGTCTGATTCAGCAATATTTTATTAAAGCCAAGGCGCTTATTGCCCCATCGGAATATCTCGCTGAGGTCGCCCGCGCGCAGAACTGGCCCGTTCAAGTCATCCCGAACGGCCTGAACCTCACTGATTACCCCAAATCAGCCCCAAACCCACTAACGCCCCTAAAGCCCGTGCTTTTATGGGTTCGTGCTTTTGACCATATCTACCGCCCAATGCTCGCTTTGAAGGCCCTCAAAATCCTGAAACAAAATCATCCCGAGGCAGAACTCTACATGGTCGGCCCGGACAAAGACGGTAGTTTGGCTGCGTGTAAAGAATTCGCGAAAAGACATCATTTAAAGGTCCACTTCACGGGTAAGCTCTCCAAAAAGCAGTGGACCCAACGCGCCGCTAAAGCCTCAGTTTTTCTCAATACCAGCGCTATAGACAATGCCCCAGTCAGCGTCGTTGAGGCCATGGCTTTAGGGCTCCCGGTGGTGAGTAGCACGGTAGGAGGGCTTCCTTATTTAATCGAACATAAACGCTCGGGCTTTTTGATTCCTGAGACTGAAGAAGCCTTGATGGCGACTCAATTCGCGACAACCATTGCTGATTTACTTCAAGGGCATTATGATTTAGGGTTCATAACGGATCTTGCGCGATCAAAGGCCGCGTTACACGACTGGTCCAAGGTGAGACTCCTTTGGGACGCTCTCTTGCGATAATTAAAAACACACGTCATTTTTGAGTTGAATAATAATATTATTTTGCCAATCACAGTGGGCAATCTATTTCAAAGTTTTCTACTTTTAACCCAATGAATCTAAAAAAGACAAGAGTCAATTTTAACATCTCCGAACGCAAGATACTCCTCTGGGTATTTGATTTGATGGCCATTGCGTTTACTGCAGGGCTCCTCGGAACTTTTGACTTTTTCACCTATTATAACACCTATGATTTTCCACTCCATCAAGGGCTGTTTTTGCTTTTGGTTTATAGCTTTTTTGCTCAAGTTTTTGAGGCCTACGATCTGCACCGTTCTAGCCGATTTGATTTGATTTTATATCATATTATTTTGGCGATTTCATGGACCGTTCTCGTCTTTTTAATGACGCCAAAAATCACCCCTTTTTTACCTGAGCATCGTATTGATATCCTTTATTTTTATACGGCCATTCTTGTGGGGGTTGTTTTGTGGCGATTCTTATATATCAACCTTTTGATTAAGCCATGGTTTTACAAATGGGTGATTTTGGTGGCCAAAGAAAAAGATTTGGATGCCTTGGCTAAAGCACTGATGAATTCGGATCCGCATTATAAAATTATTGGGTTCTTAGATTTGACTCAAAAGACTCGTGGCTCATCTCGAGAGGTCAAAAAAAATGTTTTCCTTTCAATGGGTAACCAAGAAAAGTCGCGACTCGACACGCAGCTCATTCCGTTAGTCTCCTTAGCGGAGCTCGAAGGGTTTATAAAACAACACGAGGTAAAAGACATAGTCGTGGCCAATAATTCTCGACAAAATTTGGCCTTGCCTTTATACCGCAGCTTGCTGGAGCTCTCCAAACAGGGGATTTCCATTAGAGATTACAACAAGGAATACGAGGCCATGAATGCACGCGTACCGATCCAACATGTTAAAAAGGAGTTTTATCGATTTTTTCCTTACCATCGTGCAAATCAAAATAGATTGTCTTTGTTTTTTCAGCGTGTAATCGATTTGTCTATTAGCACCATAGGGTTGCTTCTTTTTATGCCGGTATTGATCATCCTTATCGGCCTTTTAAATAAACTGTTTAATCGAGGACCTTTGTTTTATACCCAGAAAAGAGTAGGGCATAACGGGGAAAAATTTACCATTTATAAATTCCGCACTATGGCCGTGGACGCGGAGTTAAAGGGGCCGCAGTACACGACCAAAGACGATGCCCGGGTCACTTGGTTTGGACGAGTCATGCGCCGCCTGCGTATCGATGAGTTTCCCCAGCTACTCAATATTCTCAAAGGGGAAATGAACATTATCGGTCCACGTCCCGAGCGCCCAGAATTTGTTAAAGATTTAAGCGAGCAAATTCCATTTTACGATGTGCGTCATGTCATCAAACCGGGACTTACGGGTTGGGCGCAAGTGAATCATAATTATGGAACCAGCAAAGATGACGCCCTGATTAAACTTCAGTACGACTTGTACTACATAAAAAATCGCTCGATTTTCTTGGATTTGAGCATCTACATTAAGACCCTCTCTACGGTCTTATTCATGCGCGGGCAGTAATTTCGCTTCCTTTTTAAGGGCCGAATAACTGTATAAAAAGCGCACCAATAATCCTCCAATTAATGGCCAAAGCGTCGGGGCAAACGACTGCACCCCCGTAAACTGATGCATGATCATCAGCACCAGCATCAAGATCAAAAATAACTGGTAACTAGCGAGCCATCGCACACTTGACTTTTTAAAACTCAATACCCAAACCACTATTGATACAGGCATGGCCCAAAGCAAATTATAATTCATTTTGGTCGCAAAATGATCGGTTCCAAACCAAAGCAGCACCAATAAAACACCAATAAATCCGGTTAAGCTCCAGATAATGCGATCGGTGAGTATGCAGCGCTGGGCTCGTCCATGATCACGCCAGCTAATGAGAATCAAGCCAAGCCCCAAAAGACTCATAAAAAATAGGGGTGCGGTTAAAAATCCAATGACCCCAACATGGGATTCAGTGGGCAGTTCAGATTCCGCGCTAGACTTAGACCGTGTTTGGGCAACTGCACCTTCGCTCAAAACAGGGGCGAACAACATCACATCACTTTTAATTAGCGGCTGAGTCTCATCTGCCGTGTTTATTGTGGCCGAGGCATGCGCCTCGGCCACATACCTGGGTAAAAACTGAAATTGCCAAGGCGTTGCGGGCACATCGACTACCGCGCCGATGGCAATGTCCATCCCAAGACTGCCCCAATCGTTATAGGGCACTTGACCTTGGATCAGTTGTCTGAAGCTCATTGGCGCGGGATCAAACCCATCCGTGTAATTTAGCTGATCCCCTAAATTACGGACCAACACATCCCGAATCCTTGTGGCGCAGTTATCATTAAAGAAGTCGTAACGGTAGTCTTTATTGGCCGGTTCAGCATTCCATAACAAAAACGAAAACATACGGTCTCTTTGCTCGGTTTCAAGATTTAAAACCTGCTCGCGGACGCTGCGATTTTGTTTTTTATAGTAATTGATAAATCCCTGAAAATAGCCAGCACTTAAGGAATACAATAATTGTCCTTGAACAAATTTTCCGTAGAAATTTGGTGCGTTAAAGTCATAGGTCCCATAATTAAAAGTCCAGTCGATGTTATTGACGGGGTCTTTTACGCGAAAAGCGCTATGACCAAATCGATCGTATAGGGCTGTCCCAGGTCCTACGGTTAATATGCTGATTGTAGCTTCCTTTGATAAAGTCTGTTGCTCCTTAGTTTGAGTCAAAGCCAAAGGACTTTGTCCAAAGACCATAAACAACATCAAAGCGCCCACCCGGGCCTGAAAGGCCTTCTTAAAAATCATTGGGTGTAATCCTATAACTTTAGCCGATAGACTCATTCGAGATTGATTAAGGGTCATCATTATGTTTGCGTAAAATTATCTAAAATAAGACCAGTCTAAGGTCAAAGAAAAAATATTGCTGTACAAGGCCGTGCTTTGGTCGCCAATATCGGTCAATGCATAATCCACTTTGATGCCCTTGTATTTGAATCCAAGCCCTAGATTGGGTTGAAACTCTGTGGTGGTCTCGCCAAAAATATCCACACCATTTTGAAGATTTCCTGCACCCATGCGCGCATAGACGATGTCGAGATAACCAAATTCTAGACCCAAGGCCGGAGTCATGCTAAACCCCTGAGTGGCTATGATATCATTGGTTTGAGTAAAGCGCATATTCAAATCAAGCTCAGCGCGCAGGCTCATATCTGCGCGAAATTCCCAAAGGCGCGAGGCCCCGAGTTGTGCCTTGGGTAGGGTGAGTTCGGTCGTTTCAGGCGCTTCTTGATTTTGACCAAAAACAGCGCCAGAAATAGTACTAAAGGCCTCTTGATTGACTTGCCACGTATTGAATGTTGTGGTGATATCGCGCAACATGAGTCCAAACTGCCATCGATCTCGAATCTTGTATTGCATCCCAAGATCAAATCCAAAGCCCCACGAACTGGCAAAATCGCCAATAATCCGACGGATGATTTTGGCATTACCCCCAAGCTCAATCCCCGAAAGCTGGAGTCTTTTGGCAAAGGAAAAAGTAAGCGCATAATCCGCGGCACTAAATAAAGTGATGTTATCATAATTGATATTGCCTTGACTGTCGATGAGTTGGGTCGTGTTTAAAATATTGTCTACCCCAAACCGAATTAATGAGATCCCCACGGCTCGGTCTTGATCCAAAGGCATGGCAAAAGCGGCGTAATCGTAGTTCGCTATATTGGCAAAGTAGGAGGCGTGCATGAGCCCCATTTGCTGGTCTTCTAAGGACAAAAGACCTGCCGGATTCCAATAACCCGAATGCACATCACCACTTGAAGCGACCACCGCACTGGCCATTCCTAAGGCCCCCGCATCGACACCAATATTCAAAAATTCATTCGAATATTTGCGGCTCGTTTGGGCGTTCAGCGTAACACTCAATAGGGCGAGCGTCCAAAAAATAATTGGTCTTGTCATAGCTCAAACAAATATCACACTATTTTTATGATTAATAAACTACATTTTAATTGGCTTATTGCAGTAGGCCAAAATATCTTAGTACTTTTATCCAAAGCAATACAAGCGATGTTAAAACACCTACCCAATAGCATTACCGCACTAAATTTAATCTGTGGAACCGTAGCAGCACTTTTTGCCATATCTGGCGATTTAGTCATCGCGGTTTGGTTTATTGCAATAGGGATGGTTTTTGATTTTCTTGATGGTCTTGTCGCCCGCGCTTTGGGGGTTCAAAGTCCTTTAGGCGTGCAATTGGATAGTTTGGCTGACCTGATTACATTTGGTCTGGCCCCGAGTTTGATCTTACTGCAAATGATGCAACAAGCGTTTTATGGTCGGATGCGACCACTAACCGATGTGTTTTCGGCCCGAGCATGGGAGGTGGGGCTGGAAACCTATTATCCTTTTCTGGCGCTTATCGTCCTTATAGCCTCGGCCGTTCGCTTGGCTCGATTCAATATCGATACCCGTCAAACTGAGCAGTTTATTGGTTTACCGACGCCTGCCAATGCCTTGCTTATATCGAGTCTTCCGCTAATTTTTGAATATCATTATACGCCTTTAATCGCCGAACTATTGTTTAACAAATGGTTTTTAATTGGGATAACCCTATTTAGTGTTTATGCCTTGAATGCGCCTTGGCCACTCATGTCGCTGAAACTAAAAAACACGGCCTGGCGAGAGAACAAGCAGCGGATCCTATTAGTGATTATCGCCCTTGTTGGGTTTTTCACCCTGGGCTATTTGGCCATTCCACTGGTGCTCTTAAGTTATATCGGCCTGTCCTTGCTCTGGCCCATGTCCAAAGCATCATCTGTCGATGCCTAGAAGTGTAATTTCTTTTTGCGCAGTTCGAAGTTCTGTCCTAAATATACTTTACGGACCATTTCATCAGCAGCAAGTTCTTCAGGAATCCCTTGCTTGAGGATACTTCCTTCAAACATTAGATAGGTTCGGTCGGTGATGGCCAAAGTTTCCTGAACATTGTGATCGGTGATGAGAATCCCGATGTTTTTATTTTTGAGTTGGGCCACAATACGTTGAATGTCCTCGACAGCCACTGGGTCTACACCGGCAAAGGGCTCGTCGAGCAAGATAAAATGAGGATCAGTGGCCAAGGCGCGTGCAATTTCGGTACGGCGGCGCTCCCCACCACTGAGTAGATCACCGCGATTGGTTCGGATATGTTGTAAGCCGAATTCATCAATTAAGGACTCCATTTTGGCTTCTTGTTCCGCCTTGCTGAGTTTCGTTAATTGTAAGACGCTCAAAATATTGTCCTCGATACTGAGTTTGCGAAAAACAGAAGCTTCCTGGGCTAAATACCCTATTCCGTTTTGAGCACGTTTGTACATGGGGTAGGTGGTAATGTCTTGATCGTTCAAAAAGATGCGCCCACCATTGGGTTTGATCAGTCCTACAATCATATAAAATGACGTGGTTTTTCCAGCCCCGTTAGGGCCTAACAAGCCGACTATCTCTCCTTGATTGACTTCTAGGGATACGTTTTTTACCACCGAGCGGCCACGGTAAATCTTGTCTAATTTTTCAGCGCGAAGTTTCATAGAGGTTAATGCTAGGTGACCAATTAAAGCGAAGGTAATAATTATTTTACTAGGAGGTTTGTCCGTTTAGATCATCCCAAAATTCGACGGCGCGCCGCAGATGCGGAATCACGATCGTGCCGCCAATCAGCAACGAAATACTCATGGCTTCCATAACTTCTTCTTTACTTATTCCCAGCTCATAACAGGTTTGCAAGTGATACTTAACACAATCGTCACAGCGCAACACTAGGGAGTTCCCAAGGCCCAAGAGCTCTTTGGTTTTCACGGAAAGATGACCTTCCATATACGCATTGGTATCCAGATTGAATACGCGTTTGATGACCTTCTGATCTTCTTGCATCAACCGCTCATTCATGCGCTGGCGATAAGCGTTAAATTCTTCTACAGATTGCCCCATAAGATTATCGTTTCTTTTGTTGAATTTTTACCACGCGTTTGGCGATCAAAATACTGATTTCATACAAAATCAATACAGGGATCGAGACGATCACTTGACTGGCGATATCCGGCGGTGTAATGATGGCAGAAATAATCAATACGATGACCAAAGCGTATTTGCGGTACTTTTTCAGCCACTCTGGAGTCACTAGGCCGACCTTGGTCAAAAAGTAGATGACTATAGGGAGTTGAAAAATTAATCCCGACGAGAGGGCACAGGCGCGCACCAAAGCGATATAACTGCTGAGGTCAAAGTCATTAAAGACTTGATCGCTGACTTGATAAGACCCCAAGAAATTAATGGAAAGCGGCGTCACGACGTAATACCCAAACAAGACCCCAAGAAAGAAGAGCACAGAGGCGACAAAAATAAAACCTTTGGCATTTTTTCTTTCTTTTTCATGCAATCCGGGACTGACAAATTTCCAAACTTCGTACAACACGTAAGGAAAAGCGATGATAAACCCCGCCGTAATTGAGGTCCAGATGTGTGCAGAAAATTGTCCGGACATGGTGCGGCTTTGGATGCGAAAAGGCAATTCGGTAAAACAAAAGCTATCCAATCCAAGGGCTTGGGCAGAACGACATAACAATTGATAGGTCGGAAAACTGGCGCGTTTAGGGCCAAAAATAATCCCATCAAAAATAAAGTCCTTCATCAAAAAAGCGATAAACCCCATGGAGACCACCGCCAGGGTCGCACGGATCAAATGCCAACGCAACTCTTCGAGATGGTCCAAAAAGGACATATCTTTTTCTGTATTTGGAAGCGCTTTTGCCATTAGATAATCCCTTCTTTACTTAAATTGTGAATATGCACAACCCCTGTGTAGCGGCCATTTTCATGAGCGAGTATCTGGGTGATGCCATAGCGATCCATTAACTCCATGGCCTCAATGGCCATGGCGTCATTATCGATGAGCTTGGGATTTTTAGTCATGATCTCTTGAGCGGTAAGTCCAGCGATATTGTCTACTTTACTGAGCATGCGTCGGAGGTCTCCATCAGTTATGATTCCCACTATTTCGGCTCCATCAACTACGGCGGTGACCCCGAGCAGATTCTCTGAAATTTCGACAATAACCTTTTTAAGGTCCGTGTCAGGGCTGACTTGTGGACGAGAGTTTAGGGCGGTTAAATCACTCACGCGCAGATAAAGTTTTTTACCCAATGAACCTCCTGGATGAACCCGGGCAAAATCTTTACTGGAAAATCCACGGAGATTAAGTAAGGCCATGGCTAAGGCATCTCCCATGACCAGTTGGGCGGTCGTAGAGGTGGTGGGGGCCAAATTATTGGGGCAGGCCTCTTTTGCCACATAAGCATTTAAGACAAAGTCGCTTTGCTGGCCTAAAAAGGATTCCTTGTTTGCCGTCAAGCCAATTAATTTATTGCCGCTGGCCTTAATCAAAGGGACTAAGACCTTTATCTCTGGGGTATTGCCACTTTTCGATATGCAGATTACCGTATCATTTTCTTGGATGATCCCCAAGTCGCCGTGAATGGCATCAGCGGCGTGCATAAAAATTGCTGGGGTGCCCGTAGAATTCAAAGTGGCCACAATCTTGGTCGAAATATTAGCGCTTTTCCCAACGCCTGTAACGATAACACGGCCTTTAGATTGAAAAATATAGGCGACCGCCTTGGCAAATTCTTCGTCGATGAGTGTCGCTAGATGTTGAATGGCCTTAGCCTCAGTTTCTACGGTCTCTTTTGCGACCTGAATAATGGGTTTTAAATCGATCAAAATTTCACTTATTTAATTGGTGCGCTGCTTAGATTTTTCTATCTTTAAAAGAGGTTTATGGCCGAGCACGGCGCTTACTTCTAAGATACATCGCATCGCTAATGGTTGCAAAATTACAATTGTTCTCGAGTTCCCGCAATTTATTGTTATAAACTCCAGACAGAAACAAAATGAACAAAGAATACAGCAAAGAAGAATTATCCGCTGCGCTCAAGAATTATTTCGGTTTTTCGGGGTTTAAAGGTTTGCAGGAACCGGTCATTATGAATGTGCTGGCCGGTCGAGATTCATTTGTAATCATGCCTACTGGTGGGGGTAAGTCGCTCTGTTATCAGTTGCCCGCACTCATTAGTTCTGGTACGGCCATAGTGGTCTCTCCACTGATTGCCTTGATGAAAAATCAAGTTGACTTTTTAAAGTCCTTGTCCGAGACCGAGGGTATTGCCCATGTGCTGAATTCGTCTTTAACCAAAGCCGAGATCAAACAAGTGCGCGCAGATGTGCGCTCAGGCGTTACAAAATTACTTTATGTCGCTCCCGAATCCCTGACCAAAGAAGAAAATATAGAGTTTTTAAACCGTGTGACGATTTCATTTGTTGCGATTGACGAGGCGCATTGTATCTCTGAGTGGGGTCATGACTTCAGGCCAGAATACCGCAATTTGCGCAAAATTATTCAGCGTTTGGGCGGGGAGATACCCATTATAGGCCTTACCGCTACGGCGACACCAAAAGTACAAGAAGACATATTAAAAAATCTTGGGATTCAAGAGGCGACCACTTTTAAAGCTTCGTTTAATCGACCGAATCTCTATTACGAAATACGTCCAAAAACAAAGTCTGTAGATGCAGACATTACCCGTTTTGTCAAAAATAATGAAGGGAAAAGCGGGATCATTTATTGTTTGAGTCGCAAGCGCGTTGAAGAATTAGCACAAACCCTTCAAGTTAATGGGATACGTGCGATCCCTTATCATGCAGGCTTGGACCCTAAGACAAGGGTTAAAAATCAAGATATGTTCCTTATGGAAGATGCCGATGTTGTCGTCGCAACGATTGCCTTTGGTATGGGGATCGATAAACCAGACGTTCGCTTTGTGATTCATAACGACATGCCCAAGAGTATAGAAAGTTATTACCAAGAGACGGGAAGAGCGGGTCGAGATGGCGGTGAGGGACATTGTTTGGCGTTCTACAGTTACAAAGACATCGAAAAACTCGAAAAGTTTATGAGTGGTAAGCCTGTGGCGGAACAAGAGATTGGTTTGGCACTGCTTCAAGATGTCGTGGCTTTTGCTGAAACTTCTATTTCCCGCCGTAAATTTATTCTCCATTATTTTGGGGAAGAATTTGATAATGAAACGGGTGAAGGAGGCGATATGGATGATAATATGCGTCATCCTAAGAAAAAACACGAAGCCAAAGATCAGCTTGTTGATTTACTCAATGCCGTGGTACAAACCCATCAGAAATACAAAGCCAAAGAAGTGGTGCATGTCATGCGCGGTAAGGTTAATGCTTTAATCAAGTCCCACAAAATAGACGCTATGGCGATTTTTGGCGCTGGCAGTGATCAACCTTCTGAATATTGGATGGCATTGATTCGCCAAGCGCTTGTGGCAGGTTTATTGACCAAAGACATAGAAACCTATGGTGTTTTAAAACTAAGTGATGCAGGACATGCCTTTCTCGAGGCCCCGACGTCCTTTTTAATGACGGAAGATCATCGCTATAAAGAGGCAAACGACGATGTGGTGGTCAGCACGGCAGGTCAAGTAGGCGCCGTAGCTGATCAAACACTGTTCAAATTACTCAAAGGACAGCGAAAAACTATTGCCGATAAGCTCGGTTTGCCCCCTTTTGTTATTTTTCAGGACCCATCTTTGGAAGATATGGCCCTAAAATATCCCATCACGATCGAGGAGCTGTCCAACGTTCATGGGGTTGGTGATGGAAAGGCCAAAAAATACGGCGCGAGTTTTGTGACTTTGATCGAAAACTATGTCACCGAGAATCAAATCCTCCGTCCCGATGACTTTGTCGTTAAATCAACGGGATCAAACAGTGCCCTAAAACTCTATATCATCCAAAGTGTAGATCGCAAACTACCGCTAATTGATATTGCCCAGGCCAAGGGTCTTGCCATGGAGGACTTTATTAAAGAGATGGAAGCCATTGTTTACAGTGGAACAAAGCTCAATATTGATTACTATCTGGAAGATATTTTGGATGAAGATTCTCAAGAGGAATTGCACGATTATTTCATGGAGGCCAAAAGTGATCAGGTAGGCCCCGCTTTGGAGGCCTTTGACGGCGATTTCGAGGAAGAGGAAATTCGCCTATACCGCATAAAATTTATCAGTGACGTGGCGAATTAAGCCGAGGCGTCTTATGATTCTTCAATGGCATTTTCGTTAAATGCCGAAGGCAGCAGTTTTGGAATAAGCTTCACCATGATGGGCAGGAGCAGAGAACCTCCGGGAAGCAAAAATAAGGTCAGTGAAGGGACGGTTTTGCAGATATCCAGCAATTGGTCTTTAACCTTTTGCTTTTCTTTTTTATCGAGGTCACGCACCGTGGACAAGGTCAAAAGCTTTACCAATTCCCCGCTCTCAGCGAGCTCCTTAATCAATCGATTTTTATTGCGCAAAATCAGGGTTTTGACCATCGCACTTGATTGCTTGTACAATAATTTTACTGGATTAGCATGCTCAAATAGCCGCACTGACTGCGCATGAGTGCGAGAAAATTGGTCCAAATCGCTCACACCAGCCAGGGCCGTCCCGGACTCAAGGCCCAATGCTTTTTCAAAATCTTGAAGGAAATGAAGCTCTTTGGCGTCCATCATTCGGTCATCCCATACGCCTAAACAACAGACATCCATTAAAAACTCTTTAAATAAAAGAGTGGTTTCTGCCATTTGCCCCAAGAGGACTTGCGCTGGAATTTCTGTTTGC
The DNA here is from genome assembly GCA_002335345.1 of Flavobacteriaceae bacterium UBA2000. Classification (GTDB taxonomy): domain Bacteria; phylum Bacteroidota; class Bacteroidia; order Flavobacteriales; family Flavobacteriaceae; genus BACL21. Next base: position 11,766 of record DDCS01000058.1, read on the forward strand.
TTGAGTGGTTTTTTTAGGGCGTTTTGGAGCATTTCAATAAACATATGATCATATTTATTGGGCTGTAATTTGCTCTCTAGCGCCCAAGCACAAGATTGAATACACAAATATTCCATACGATCGAAGGCCTTTTGTACTTCTAGGTCCCCTTTGAGATATTCTTGAAAAACCAAAATATCGATAAACAGTAACACATAAGTGATCAATGAGGAGACCTCCGCATTGCGTCCCAGGTTATTTTCGTGCAAGCGAGCATTGATCATGGCTTCAAGATTGTCACTTGGATTTTTGGCAAAACTCAGTTTATGAAGCAAACCCGGTTGTCCTTTGCCCATAAGTTCATAAAAAGAAACAACAGCCTCAATACAGTCGCTGTATTCCTTCTTTGGGTTTTGTTTGAAGTACACAAAGCACAGGGCGTGGAGTAGGTTTAATTTAGTGTGCTCTTCAACCGTTAAATTTAACGTTGTTTTGGTCTGTGGGGCTAATCCCACTAAAGACATACCATACATGAAGCCGCTCGATTTTAATCCACGATATAAATCATGGACCTCATTATAGGCCCCGCAAAGGGCCTTTTGATCAATCTCTTTGATAAATTTTTTAATCCAACCAGCTGAAGACGGGTTCATTTGTTATTTTTGTGGAGTTAGGCCAAACGTTGGTTTAAAATTAAAGAAATCATTCACCACATTGGAAGGATATGTCTAAAATTTATTCCCTAATACCCATATTGAGTCTTGGCGTTCTATGGGTGCTTCTCTCTGGCTCAGAGCAGGGAGATGGTCCTTCTGTGGCCTACACCTCTGCTGATATCGCCGATTTTTATGCTTTTCGCGGAGCACAGGCAGATAAAACCGTATTTGTCGTGACCCTGCAGAGTCCCCTTAGTGTGGGAACGGTTTCACAAGAGGCGCGTTTTGATCCCGATGTAATGATTGAATTCAATATTGATAATGACGGTGATTTTAAAGAGGATTTGGTGATCCAAGCCATCCCTCGAGACAGCCTGATGTATTTTTTTGGACCCAGTGCAGTAGCCCCTGAAAATCAAGGTATTTCTTCTGAAATTAATGTAAATGATTTAATGGGATCTGTTCAAATCTCAGATTTAGAACAAACCTTTATAGCGCCACTTGATTCTATTAGCCTTTTTGCGGGCCCAAGACGCGATCCTTTTTTCTTTGATCAGGAGCGTTTTTCATTGATACAAAACGGAACTGTGGCCCCAGAAGGTTTTAATTCGGGCGTTGAGGCAGTTGATGCCTTTGCCCAAAGCAATGTTTTAACTGTGGCCATCACCTTGCCCACTGAATTACTTGGCGTTGCGCCATCCCACGCTTTGAATGATTACGGAGATTTTAATCTGCCAAACGCTTACAATGTTTGGGTAAGCACCAAAAGAAAATATTGATATGGCATTATTGAATCTACGATTTTGGCGGTTTTTACCAATTTTGGCTTTACTGGTGGTCTCTTGTGAAGATGCCGATGATTTTAACAACGTTATTGAACAAGTGAGTTGCAGCGACGGAATTCAGAACGGGGACGAGACAGGCGTCGATTGCGGTGGTTCATGCCCTCAGTGCATCGATGGACTCGATTTTAGTGGGGTTTATGTTCAACAAGACATCGCCGGGCGACCAGCAATTAATTCAGTTTTCAATATTAATGGTCCTTTACAAGATGCCTTTAATCGTGCGGCGGTAACGGCCCGTGGGGCTCAAGATGTCATTAGTGGCTCAAGTAATTTGACTTTCCCTCAAGTATTTAAAGATAATATTGACTTGTATTTTGTAGGATACGCGCTGAATGAAGCTCCTGTGAGTTTTCAGACGAACGTTTTGGGTTTTGACGCACCGGGATTTGCCGAATTTTTGGCCACCACCGACGCATTGCAACTTGCGGCAGACGGGCCCACGACTTATCGCAGTGCAGACCTTTGGTTCACCGGACGTCAGCTCACCGATGATGTGATGGACACCACCTTACTCTTGCTCTATGGGGGGGCAGAGGGAGATCGTTTTGACGGAGTCAATGGCCCTATGCTCATCAGCGATGGTGTTGGCCTAGGGAATCGCGTCTTTTTATCGGACTTTCCTTATCTAGAGGCTCCACTCACCCAGTAGGCGTACTTTAATTTTTCGGTGACTCAATACGGGTCATCAAACGCGCGCCC
>DDCS01000089.1 GCA_002335345.1 Flavobacteriaceae bacterium UBA2000
AAACAAATACGAAACGCTGGCCCGTTTAGGCACTCAGTTGGTGGCCAAGAAAGGCTGGTTGATCTTGGCCTCGTGTTCGTCTCGGGTCGCTATGGATCAATTTCTACAAGCCCATACAAAAGCCTTCACTGGGGCAAAAACCCAAGAATTTAGTTTAATAGAAACGACCGGCCATGACATCGATCATGCCGTAGGTTTTGAGCACGGACACTACTTGAAAACAGCCTATTACCGACGACGCTAAGAAGATGCCGTCAAGGGAGGTCGTTTGTGCTCAGCTTGTTAATTATGGGCAAGATGATCAGAGAAATAGCCCCACAAAGGGTAAAGCCTAAGAAAATGGGCCATACTTGATCCTCGATATAGGTACCGATAAATGTACTGATGGGTAAAGCCATAATTGTGGAAATAAACCCAGTGATGGCAGCGGCCATTCCCGCAATATGGCCCATGGGTTGCATGGCGAGCGCCCGGAGATTGCCAAATAAAAACCCAATGGCAAAAAATTGAAGACCGAAAAAGAGCATAAGAACTTCAATTCCTGGATTGTCCTGACCATAAAACAAAAGGACATAGAGCAGCGCCACGCCAAAAAAGCCATAAAGTGCTGTGGTGACCATTTTTTTCATGCCAAAACGCATGACCAAATGACCATTTGAAAAGATGGCTAGGCCAATGGCAATCGATAATCCGGCAAAAATCAGCGGAAATTCTTCTTTTAGGTCGTATTGCTGGTGAAATATTTGTTGGGCCCCGCTGAGATAGACCATAAATGAACCAAAAACAAGCCCTGAAATAAGCGTATAGCCCATGGTTCTGGGCTGTTTGAATACTTCGCCAAGACCATGAACATAATCCTGAACCCTGAGCGTTCTTTTATTATTCGGGTCCAAGGTTTCGGGTTGACGTTTCCAAAACCAAATGGCTACAGCGCCGCTACACCAAAGCTGCATCAGAAAAATAGACTGCCAGTCAAAATGATCCAGAACCAATTTGCCGATGGCCGGAGCGACGATGGGGACCAGCAGGAAGACCACGGTTACGAAGGACATGATGCGTGCCATGGGATCGCCTTGGTATTGATCGCGAATTATGGCAATACTGATGGTCCTGGGCGCAGAGAGTCCAATGCCTTGAAGGATTCGGCCTGCAATCATATATTCTATAGTCTCAGCGCTGACGCAGATAAAACTCGCCAATAGAAAAAGGATAAACCCAAAATAGACCACAGGTTTGCGTCCTAAATTATCTGACAGGGGTCCAAAAATCAAAGGACCAATCCCAAGACCTAAAAAGATCATGGTGATGATGAGTTGGTTTTCCGTGGGCGTTTGGGTGTTCACGGCAAGTCCGATGACATCCAATGCGGGGAGTAATGCGTCAATAGCTAAAGCCACCACAGACATCAATGAGGCCATGAGGGCGATAAATTCTATAGAACCTTTTTGAGTTTTAGCCATGCAATGCAAATGTAGTGGATTAATGACAGAGCAAGAGGATAATCAACTAGAGGATGTTTGATAAATTCTATTTGACATAATATATATTATAACACAAAAGGGCTCGTGTATCAAGTGGCTGAAATTTCGATTGCATCAGTATCTCTAGACCGTTTCACTACTAATGACAGAATGATTTAAAATAATGGTTTATTATCCTCTAGATAATACATTCATCATTATCTGTGTTAATTAAACATATGTTTCGGCTAATTCACAATAATCAATTGGCTTCAGCTCAAACTATATTTGCGCAAAATTTGAATGCTATGGAACTATTTTCTTTGGTCGGTAATCTTGCTGCTTGTCTTACAACCATTAGTTTTTTACCACAAGCGATAAAAACTATTAAGTCGCGCGATACTCAGCAGCTCTCACTTCCGATGTACCTCATGTTTGTCGCTGGGGTCGCTTTGTGGATTGTTTATGGTTTACACGTTAAATCAACGCCAATAATCGTGGGAAACGTTATTACCTTTATGCTTGCAGGAAGTATTTTAATGGTCAAAATCAAATCAACTTTTGGTTCTAGGCGAGGCTGATTAATATTTATTATCTTCGTTAAATAAGACCGTTTGTCTTTTTCATTTAAAATTTCACCATCCCTATGAGAACTTTGTTTACTTCGTTTCTGCTTCTTTTTTTATTTGTTAATCCCCTAAAGGCTCAAGAACGTCCTATTGAAATTGAAGACGAACTCAATAACAACCGATTGAATTTGTACGCAGTAAACAAGAACCTTCAAGATTTTGATGTCATTCTTTATGTCAACGGAACTGGCTTTCGTCAGAGAGCCGGAAAACCACGTGCCGTGCGCGTTCCTGCGCGATCTCGTGTTGAAGTGAGCAGTTTAATTATCGAGCGTGGCCAAGAACCGAAATATACCTATACTATAGAAGTTCATGAAGAACTCTCGCGTCGTTCACTTGTTCGTGCAGCAGAGCTCATAAAAATTCAACCAAAATGGCCGCTAACGATATACAAACCAACCCTTTGCTCTGCTAATTGTGACCCATTAATTTCAGCCCTTGATGAGAGCCCCTATCTCTATACCCTCACCGAAATTGACGCCTATCCAAAAGTGCGCGAGCAGCTCAAAAAATTGATTGTGGGTGGTGAAGAACGTTTGAATGAAATGGACACCCCTATTGTCATGATGGCCGGTAAAATGTATTTAACACTTACCACTTATGAGGAAGTCATGAGTACGATGGAGGAACTCGAATAATCGCCTGTAAAGAGCGCTTTTTTAATCTTTGATTACCAGAACAGAGGCTTTATAACCAGTCAAAAGATTCCATTCTTTGGCAGAAATTATTAAGCCTTTTTCGTTGTATACATGCAACTCAGCCGTGTTAGGCCCACTACTCCCTTGATTAATGGCTTCAAATTCAATGCGGTTGGCCCCTGGCTGCAGTGATAAGGTGAACCCTGAGAAACTGGCGCCTAAGAAAACACTGGACTGAACCACGTCACCATTCACATAAACACGAATCAAATCACCATCGACATATTCATGGTCACGATATTTTATTTGGACAAAATCTCCTGATGTGGTCACGTCGCCCAAATCTTGATCCCGCGCAAATTCTGGCCGAGGCTCTTTATCCTTTTGAAACGCTTTAGGGGCCTTACCTGGAATATGATCCAAAAGCCCATCAGAGGCCGTCATATCGAGTTGTTTTGTTTCCTGACTCGGCGGTGGTAACTGCATTTTTGGATCTCTATCTTTGAAAGGAATGGTTAAACTAATTGGGGGCTTGTTTTCAGGGACAAGACTTGTGGGCGTTGGTCGAAAAAATGGATTTTCTCCAGAGGCATTAGAGGTCGATCCGTCGATTTGGCCAAAACTGACCCCGCAAATCATAGAAATTAACCCTATCGTCAATTGAGTTCTTATACCGCTTAAATGCCCCATTCTTTGGATATTCTAAATCACTGAATATTAAAATTAATGCTTTTCTCTACTGCAGCGCCATTTTATAATAGTTTTGACGAAAGATTAACACCCTAACCTGAAATGAATTCTGGATTTATTTACGGGTACCACCGGGCATTGTTGGGCGCAATTCGATTTTACTGGGAAGACTCCTGGGGTGCATCGAAATCAATTGAATCACGATTTGACCTAAATCTTCTTTTTGAATTTTCCAATAATCGTCATCATTGGGCACATGATCATTAAAATAGGTCGCTACAGACCCAGGCATAATGGTCGTCATTTTCACCCCATAGTCCCGAAGATCCAACATGGCCGCTTGAGTAAATCCTGTTACACCAAATTTACTGGCATTGTAGGCTGAACCACCTGCAAAAAAATTGGTTCCGGCTAAACTCGAAATACTGATAAAATAGCCTTGATGCTCCATCAAACTTTGAGCGAAAACTTTTAGGGTATAAAAGACACCATTCAAATTGGTGTTTATGGTTTCATGCCACTGCTCAACACTAAGCTGGTGCACCGGCGCAAAATGTCCTAATCCCGCGTTAGCGATGACTAAATCAATGGAGCCCATATTTTCCAAAGCGTTTTTTGCCGCGGATTCCATTTGCTCATAATCGCGCACATCGGCTACAATACCTAGAACTTTTGCATTATTGCTCTTCGCCAATGATGTTAATTCTGAAGTCGCTTTCTGGACTGATTCTTCTGTACGCCCTGTGATGACCACAGAAATGCCTTCCTGCAATAGTGATTGCGCAATCCCGAACCCAATCCCTTTGGTTCCTCCTGTTATAAAGGCTTTTTTTTCTTTTAAATGTATCATAGCATGGGTTTTTTCTCCTCTTGGCAAATATAGTTGAAGGGCGGCTCAAGTCAAAAACATTGGTATCTTTGTTAAAAATATTTTGTGAATCAAAATCGCTTGTTTTTTTGGGTCAGCCGCTTTGAAGGAATCTCTTTTTTGCTCCTGTTAGGGGTGGCTATGCCGCTTAAATATATTTGGCATTGGCCTTTGGGTGTTGAAGTTATTGGAATGGCCCATGGACTGTTGTTTGTGGCCTACGAAGTGCTCGCTTTAGGCTTAAAACCAATTAAAGGTTGGACCTTTAAACAGTGGTTAATTATTGCGATTTGTGCGTTATTGCCTTTTGGGCCGTTTTATGTAGAAAAGAACTATTTATCATGACAACTTCAGAATTACTTTTTATTACCGAGTGGATTCGTGATTATTTGTATTCCCATGGGTTTCCTTTGTTTTGGGCTAATTTGATCAATGCCATTGTCGTAATCGCCATTGGTTTATTGATCATTCGATTGTTGGACCGAGTCACGCGAAGTGTCATTGTCCAACTTTTTAAGGCCTTTAGCAACAAGACCAAAACCTCGTTTGACGACTATCTCGTGGAAAGTAATTTTCCTCGTTTTGTCGCCCACCTCTCCCCGCTTGCCGTGCTGTGGCACTTTATCCCAATAGGCTTATACGATTATCCGGAAATGGTGCAATTGGCCACAAAAGTCACGTCTATGTATTTTGTGGTTTTGTGTGTTTTAATTGTGCGGAGTATACTGCGCACCACAAAAACCTATCTGAAGGCGGGTTATGAGCAGTATAAGGACAAGCCACTAGAGAGTTATATGCAGGTTTTGATGATGTTTACCTGGGGTACAGGGATATTTTTTATCATCAATTTAATGACCGGTTTTAGTGTTGAAAGTCTGGCCTCTTTGGGCGCGGCCTCTGCCATGATTTTACTTATTTTCAAAGACACCATATTGGGCTTTGTGGCCAGTATTCAAGTCTCTATTAACGATATGGTTCGTATTGGGGATTGGATTACCTTTTCTAAATACGGAGCAGATGGGACCGTCATTGAAATTAATCTAGCTTCAGTTCGCGTGCAGAACTTTGACAATACCTTTACCACGATTCCTACCTACAGTCTGATTTCTGATTCTTTTCAAAACTGGCGCGGCATGCAAGAATCTGGAGGAAGACGGATCAAAAGGTCTTTAATGATCAAACAAAATTCAGTTCGTTTTCTCACCCCGGAGGATGTTATTGCCTTTAAGCATATTGGGTTAATCAAGCCCTATATCGAGCATCGCGAAAAGGACATAACCAAATATAATCTTCAGAATCAAGCAGATAAATCTCTGCTTATCAATGGTCGAAACCAAACTAATTTAGGCGTGTTTAGAAAATACATCGATGCCTATTTACATGAAAATCCGGCCATTAATAAGGATTTATTCTTGATGGTACGCCATCTAGCCCCGACGGATCACGGTATCCCGATAGAGGTTTATGCCTTTAGTAATGACAAGCGTTGGGAGAATTATGAGCACATTCAGGCCGATATTTTTGATCACCTTATTGCTTCGGTCTCTTATTTCGACCTTGAACTTTATGAAGCCCCCTCTTCAGGGGATGTCCAATCATTAAAGGTATAAGTTATGAACACGCGTGACGCCCAACTCATCGCCCTGCGCCCTGAGTTGCCCCAGGTGAGTATTCATGATCAAATGTCTGATCAAGAATTTTTTCAGAACAAGACACTCCGCCCTATTTTGAAATTACAAAACGACCTGCTTTTGGCCTTATTTCGTCACTATATTGAAAAGCATAAAGGGGTTTTTTACGAAATCTCACCACAGCGGAAGATGGATTATATTGAATCCGCGATTCACAAGGACATGAAGTTCCGCAATATTTTAAAAGGGCTCATTCTAGGGCAATTTACCCTTGAAGAATACCAAATCTACACCTTAGATTCTTCGGCCATAAACAAGAGAATACTCGCTATGATTAAGGAGCGACTCAAGAGTCAGGTTCAGTTGTTAAACCCTTGACAACTTGAACTGTTACGGACTTGTGGTGGTGGTTTGTCGACAGTAATTAGGACGTGTAATGCCCGTTATTATTTTAACAATTGGCACTTACAGCGTATATTACACAAATCAGTGTAAAAAAAGCGGGATTCTGCGCCCTAGTGCATTGATATATGGTTTTTCCAAATACTTAATTGATCTCAGGATAAAAGGCAAGGTCTTGAGGGCGGTTTAATTTTATCAATAAGGCCATTTGGCCAAGATGATAATGTAAATGTTCTAGGGCGTGGATGCAGGCTTCTAGCCGCGTCATGGAAAAGGTTTGAACATGATAAACTTCACTCCAGACGCGGCTTGGGGCTTGCCTAATTAGATTTTTGGCCTGTGCCAAAGTCTCCAATAAGTTTGTGGACAACTGCTGTAAGCTAATTTCTGGTCGGACCGTGAATTCAAGTGTTCTTTGACGCAGATCATTCTGATGGCTCAAATTAGTCACGACATACTGCCTTAGGTTACCTTCCATATGAGCGAGTTGCACCCCTAAACAGGGTATTTGGGCATTAGGAGAGATCCATAACCCTTCTCGTTCTATTTTCGGGAGGGTCAGATGCAACAGTCGTTCAAACTCCTCGAACCTGCCGATTAATGATTTATTTGGTGTGGTTTCGTCCAATTTTATTTTGACTAAAATTCCCTGCCGCGTTAGGGAGTTAGGCTCGTTCATTTTTGTAAATTTAGACAAAGTTTTTCTAGTCTTTGAATGAAGGGGCCTCTTAAAAAGTTTTTGTTTCTATTACTCTTGTGGTCGGGTTTTGGCTTTGCCCTAAACCAGTATCTTGAACAAAAGCCCGTAAACACGCTACCAGCTGACCCTGTAAATGAGTTAAACTCAGATGAAGCGCCTCCCTATGATCAGACTTTAATATCAGAGGAGAATAATGCTGGGACAGAGTCGATACAAGAAAGTAATGAAAATTCAGAAGCCTTAAATAATAAGACTTCAGAGGATTCCGCAGCAGAGACAGTTTCGCCAGAATCAACTCCAGAGACAATTCCAGAGATAAAAAAGTTTGAGCCGATAGCCCTAGGATTCGATGCTTTGGATATTGTTCGGAACACTCCAGAGGTGATTTGGAAAAAAAACTGGAAAGATTTGTCCGAACGGCTACGCTATAATATGAGGATAAATCCAGAGTTAACTCTAGAGATCATCGGTCATTATGATCCCAGTGAACCCATAGCCGACCCAAACCTTGGGGTACAACGCAGTGTCAAGGTAAAGAATGAGCTCGTTGCTGCCGGCCTTAATCCGGATCGCATCAAATGCCGCGGAGATCTGCAACGACTCTTTGATAAAAATTCAAGGATCCCTCCTATTGTTATTAGCGCCTCAAGTTTACTTACCGAGCGTCCGGATGATGCGCCTGCAGATCCTAATGAGGCGGCTGCCCGAAAAAACCCAAATCTACCTAAATACAATTCGATTGTATATCACCCAAGTTTTTCGGATCAAGGCGTTATGATCAAAAGCGATCTTATGGAATTAACTCCGGGAATAGCGCAATGGCTTGCCCTTGATGCTCAAAATTATATTGAATTATGGGGCCATACCGATCATGTGGGCCATGACCAAGACAATTATCGATTGGCCTTAAAATGGGCGCAACAGCTGCGCCGTTTTTTTATTTCCCAAGGCATCGATGCCAATAGACTGAAAGCACGTTCTGCTGGAGAACAGCAACCTTTATACACCAATAGCAATTCTCGCGGGCGCCTAAAAAACCGTCGTATAGAATTGATTTTTAAATATTAACCTATGCAACTCACCGCTCTTGATTGGCTTCTTATTGGGCTATTTTTTTTGATTTTTCTAATTATTGGTTGGCGTGTAGCGAAGCGTTCTGGGAGTAATACCAAAGAATTTTTTCTGTCGGGTCAGGATATGCCTTGGTGGCTGCTGGGTATTTCTATGGTAGCGACCACCTTCAGCGCCGATACGCCAAACCTAGTTACCGATATAGTCCGTCAAAATGGAATTTCGGGGAATTGGGTATGGTGGGCCTTTCTTCTGACGGGGATGTTAACGGTTTTTGTTTACGCTAGACTCTGGCGGCGCTCGGAAGTATTGACAGACTTAGCCTTTTATGAAATGCGCTACAGCGGTAAAGCGGCAGCCTTTTTGAGAGGCTTCCGTGCTATTTATCTAGGGGTATTCTTTAATGTAATGATTATGGCCGCAGTGTGTTTGGCCGCCATTAAAATCGGGGGAATTTTATTTAATCTTGAACCATGGGAAGCCGTGGTTTACGCCTCTGTGGTGACCGTACTCTACAGCTCTTTGGGCGGTTTGCGCGGGGTAATATTTACAGACTTTTTGCAATTTATTGTCGCTATGGTGGGTTCTGTCTGGGCTGCTTATTACATCATTAACCTACCTCAAGTGGGCGGTCTTGAGGCTTTATTGACTCATGCTAATGTGGTGGATAAACTTAATTTTTTACCTGATTTTGAAAACCGTGACACGCTATGGACCCTCTTACTTATTCCTATTGCGGTTCAGTGGTGGTCGGTTTGGTATCCGGGGGCAGAACCAGGCGGTGGCGGTTATGTCGCCCAAAGAATGCTTTCAGCCAAAAACGAGCGCCATGCTGTTGGGGCGACCTTGCTCTTTAATATAACGCATTATGCGCTGAGACCCTGGCCATGGATTCTAATCGCTTTAGCCTCTTTGATTTTATATCCTGAGCTCTCTGATATAAAAGCGGCTTTTCCCAATGCGACCGAAGGTCATGACTTAGGGTATTCGGCCATGTTGACCTACCTCCCTCCAGGCCTTTTAGGCTTAGTGGTCAGTTCGTTAATTGCCGCCTTTATGAGCACGATCTCAACGCATTTGAATTGGGGTTCATCCTATATCGCTCTGGACTTTTACAAACGTTTTGTGCGTCCAGAAGCTTCAGAAAAACAATTGGTCTGGGTCGGTCGATGGTCTACAGTTATTTTAATGGTTTTGGCTGGGCTTTTGGCGCTTCAATTCGAAAGTGCCCTGGACACCTTTAATATATTGCTTCAAATTGGAGCGGGAACGGGATTGATCTTTATCCTGCGCTGGTTTTGGTGGCGCATAAACGCATACAGTGAAATCACCGGAATGATTGTTTCCTTTGCCTTGGCCTTGGCCTTTGAATTTTTCGATTTTGGATTTGATGCCACGCAAAAATTACTCTGGGGTGTGGGAATCACCACATTGAGTTGGGTTTTGGTGACCTTATTGACAAGGCCTACGGACCAAGAAACCTTGATTAAATTTTATAATAAAATCACACCCTACGGGCGCGGATGGCGCGGATTTAAGCAAAAAATGGACGCCCAAGGGGTTCCCTTAAAAAATTCAAAAGAGCGATTCTCGAGTGATCTGCTGCTTTTTCTACTCGGTGTTGTTTTGGTTTATTGTGCCCTTTTCGCAACGGGATACGTCCTTTACAGCCAGTGGCTTGGGGCATTAGTTCTCCTTACCTTAGCTCTGGTTTGTGCATTGGCCATGATTAAGGTATTTAAAGGGAGAACCCTTTAAAATCGGATTTAAAGCCAAGAATATCCAATACTTAAGGTGGTCATTCGGGTGCGTCCTTCTTGGATTGTTGGGAGTGACGGAATAGTCACGGATCCGTTAACACGGGTTAATCCAAAGCTATATCTTGCCTCGGCGCGCAGCCCTAAAGGCAGATCAAGGCCGATGCCTAAAGTACCTAACCAATCTACTGTGTCGGTTTCAATGGCATCAAAGGTCTGACTCAGCACACTAGTCTCATCGTTGAGCAGTATTCCTATTTGCGGTCCTGCATGGATGTTTAGATTCTCCGTGATATAATATTTTACGACAACGGGTATACTGATATAATCGAGGTTAAAATCCTGCACAATGTCGGAGTAAGTATCCCCTACTTCAGCCCCTTGCTGACTGTAGAGCGCATCTATTTGAAACCCTAGTTTATCACCTAATCGGGCTCCAGCGAAGAACCCTGCTGAAAGTCCTGTGCGTTGCTCAAAATCTTCTATGCCCGAAACATTAGCAAAGTTAAAACCCAGTTTAACGCCAAAATCCAAACCTTGGGCGCTTGCCGAACTGATGATGGTCAAAAACAGTAGGGTCAATAATTTTTTCATGGATAAACGATTTATAAGTTTTTCGAATTTAATTCAAATAATTTTAAACCCGAAGGGTAAAAGCGTATTTTCATGGTGATGTTATCGATCCTATTTTATTCGTCTTTTTAACAAAGTCAAAACATTGAATTGGCCACAATCCATAAAAGCATTTACGCAGTACCTCAAAATTGAGCGTGGCCTCTCTGAAAACACCATAAAGGGGTATCAAGCCGATTTAAAAAAATTATTGCTTTGGCTTGACCAAAACGACGCCGCGCCTGCCCCGGCAAAAATTCAGTTAGACTTACTTCAAGATTTTGTTTACCAGCAAGCCAAGTTGCTCCATGCGCGCTCGCAGGCGCGGCTGATTTCAAGCTTAAAGGGATTTTTTAATTTTTTAGTATTCGAAGATTTAAGAGCCGACAATCCGCTGACCCTGATGGAGAGTCCAAAAATTGGTCGCTATCTCCCGGATACGCTTTCAGTTGCAGAAATTGATGCACTTATTGGGGCTATTGATTTAGGACATCCTCAAGGAGAGCGTAACCGCGCCATGCTGGAGACGCTTTACGGTTGTGGATTGCGCGTTTCTGAACTGACTACGTTAAGGCTTTCGGACCTTCACTTTGATCAGGAATTTATTAAGGTGACAGGGAAGGGTGATAAGCAGAGAATCGTTCCCGTAGCGCCCTCAACGGTGAAATTTATCAATATCTATATTCACCAAGTGCGCAATCATATGGCAATTGA
>DDCS01000159.1 GCA_002335345.1 Flavobacteriaceae bacterium UBA2000
CCCTTGTTTTGACCCTTTCTTTACTTTCTCTACGCCGCATTATGAGCTTGACGAATGAGCAAAACTTGGAAAAGAAAATTTTTGATGCCGCCCTTTGGATTTTTATTGTCTCCGTTTTTTACCCGTGGTTTCTTTGGATGATTCTGGCCCTGTACATGGCCGTGGCGCAACTCAATCCAATCGCTTGGCGTTATTATTTAATTCCCCTTTTTTCTGCCTTGAGTCTTTGGTTAATTTACGCAGGGGCCACGGCCTTATTCCCTGAGATCGGCGCGGCAATTCAAGGGGGGGATGCATTGGTGCGTATTGAGCTTGAACCCCTTAATTGGTCATGGCCACAGCCGATTTGGCTGCAATTGGGTTTGGCTGCAGGGGTGTTATTGCTTGTGACCACCCTAGTGCGCCTGCCCTTGGCTTACAAAGAAGGCACAACCATGCGTCAAGGACATTTTCAATGGGTTTGGCGCGTTTTGATTATGGTGTTGGTGCTTGCGGGCTTTTCTGTCGACCAAAAAACAGAAGTGTTTCTGTGGCTGGTTTTGCCGTTGAGCTCAATTCTCTATGCCAATAGCTTAGAACTCAAACAACCCAGCTTATTGCGCGAGTTTTTGGCCTTTTTGCCTTTGGCAATGCCCTTGGCGCAACTCCTGTTAAAATAAAGTATCTTTGTGGCAAAGATGTGCTTATGTTTACCCAAAATGCCCTAGAAATTTTCGAAAAAGTCATTACGGATTACCATATCAAGGACGACCCTTATCAATCTTTTGAAAACCCATACGACCCAAAAGCAGAGGTTTTGAATCACTTGCTCTATCGTAAATGCTGGATTGACACAGTCCAATGGCATTATGAAGATATTATTAGAGACCCTCAAATAGAGCCTGTTGCGGCTTTGACCCTCAAGCGACAAATCGATGCCTCCAATCAAGACCGCACCGATATGGTTGAATATATTGACAGTTATTTTTTGGAGCAATACAAGGAAGTAACGCCAAAGAATTCCGCGACGATAAACACTGAGAGTCCGGCGTGGGGGGTCGACCGATTGTCGATTTTGGCCCTCAAAATTTATCACATGCGCCAGGAGACTTTGCGTTATGATGCGAGTGTGGCGCATAGAACCGCATGTCAAACCAAACTTGATGTGCTTTTGGAGCAACGTCACGATTTGAGTACCGCTATTGAGCAGCTCTTAAAGGACATTGCCTCTGGTGACAAATACATGAAAGTGTACAAGCAGATGAAAATGTATAACGACGACGAGCTAAACCCTGTGCTGCGCGGTCAAAAATAATTCGTGAGCAAGCGTCCGCGACATATTGCCGTAGTGCGATTTTCGGCCATGGGCGATGTGGCCATGTTGTTTCCGGTGCTGCGCGCTGTATTGTCGCAAAACGAGATAGAAATTACCCTGCTCACGCGACCCCAATTTGCGCCTATCTTTTCTTCGATTCCTCGACTCAAAGTACAGGCGGTAGATCTCAAGAATAATTATAAAGGCCCTTTGGGTCTTTGGCGACTTGCACGTGAAATAAAAGCCTTGAATCCAGACTGTTTTTTGGACTTGCACGATGTCTTACGCACCAAAATACTGAGGCGCTATTTGCGATTTTTGGGCGTGAGCTCCAGTACCTTTGACAAAGGGCGGGCTGAGAAAAAACAGCGCGTTGCGCATTTTGACTCAAGCCTTCCTTGGCTTAAGAGCACCCATCAGCGCTATGCTGAGGGCCTTGCAGCCTTAGGACTCAAGGTCCGGCTCGACCTAGGGGAGAAAGCCATTGACCTAGATAAATCAGCCCTCCAAAAGCGCAGTCCGCTGGTGCAGGACTTTTTAAATTCATTAAAGGATCAAAGTACTTTAAACACTCAAAGCGGGGCGTGTATTGGATTTGCTCCATTTGCGGCCTTTGCGGGCAAAACCTATCCTTTAGATCTTGCTAAGACCCTCTGCCAAGCCTTAATTCAAAAAGGCCATCAAGTTTTGCTCTTCGGCGCCCCAGGCCAAGAGGCAGCGCAATTAACGGCCCTGGCCAAAGATCAAAAAGGGATTCATGTCTTGGCCGGAAAGTGGCCTTTTGCTCAAGAGTTGGAAGTGATGAGCGCTTTAGATTTAATGATTGCCATGGACAGTGGTAATGGCCATTTGGCGGCGAACTTTGGCCTTCCTGTGTTGACCCTTTGGGGCGCCACACATCCTAGTTTGGGCTTTATGCCGTTTGGCCAAGGCCTTAAGCGACAATTATTTGCCGATCGCCGTCAATATCCAAAAATACCCACATCCGTGTATGGGAACAAACTCCCCAAAGGCTATGCCCCGTTGATGCGCAGTATCCCGGTGGAAGATATCGTTCAAAAAGTCGAGGACCTTTTGGGTTAGGCCTGATCGTAATCCACAGTAAGCTGATCACTTTGCGCTAAGGCCTGACAGGTGAGGACCAAGCCCTCGGCCACCTCACTATCAGTTAAAATCTGGTTTTTTATCATTTGTGCTTGGCCTTGTGTCACTTGGGCAATGCAGGAACTACAAACCCCACCTTGACAAGAATAAGGAGGGTCCAGATCGTGCTTGAGTACAGCATCTAGAACCGGGGTGTTTTTGTCGATATGCAGCACTGTGGATTCGCCATCGAGCACAATGGTCAAAGCGCATTGCCCTTCTTTAACTTCCAGGGCACCTTCAGCGCTGCTAAAAAACAATTCATCGTGTATGCGGTCAGCAGAAGCGCCGAACTGCGGCAGAACCTCTTTTAGGGTTTGGATCATCTGTTCAGGACCGCACAGTAAAAATTGATCAAAGGTCACTCCAGCCAATTCATTTTGAAACAAGTGCTTTATGGTGCCTGATTCTATACGCCCAAAACGCGTATTCTGAACCGAGGCGCGAGAATAAAACAAGATCATTTTAAAGCGGTCTGGATGGTTGTTTTCGAGCAGTTCAAGCTCCTCTAAAAACATGGCTTCTTCAGGGGATTGGTTTGCGTAGACTAAAGTGAATTTAGCCAAGGGCGCAAGGGCCATAACTTCTTGAATCATACCCATAATGGGCGTGATCCCGCTGCCGGCGGCGAATCCAAGATAATGCTGTTGGTCTTCTGCAGAGGGACTGATTATAAAGTGGCCTTGAGGCGCTAAAACACTTAACGACGCGCCTTCTTTTAAAACATCATGGGCCCAAGTTGAAAAGGTGCCTCCGGACACTTTTTTTATGCCCACCTTCCAAGTATTTTGACTCGGGGCAGAACAAAGGGAATAAGACCGGCGGACTTCCGCGTGGTCTATCTCTTGAATTAGGGTCAAGTATTGCCCCGCTTTGAAGGCAAAATTCGTTTGTAATTCCTCCGGGACCGCAAGAGTCAACTCCACAGAACTCGGGGTTAGGGGTCGTTTTTGAGTTACGGTCAATTCTATAGCCTGCGTCATGAACAATTTTTTTTCAAAAATACAAATTCACGCGTTTAAATAAGTGTTGCACAAGAACATAATCCCCTATTTTTGACCCTAAAATCAGGCTCTTATCAAAAAGAATGGTATTTTTACCCTCCTTTGGTAAAAACCCAATAATAAAGACTTAAATTTAGAGTTAGCGTCTTTATAATCTTGAATGCAGTGAAACGACTTCAATCTTTTTTACTCCTTGGTTTGATGCTTGTGGTTCTCGGATCTTGTTCGAGAAAGAAAGACACTTTTGTCACCCGTAATTTCCATGCGGTTACTGCCGAGTTTAATGCCCTTTACAATGGTGGAGAAGCATTAATTGATGGAAATGAAGAACTCGCCACAAATTATCGCGATAATTTTTGGGAAGTACTCCCTGTAGAGCGTTTTGAAATCAAGGAGGCCATTCTTAAGCCTGGGGAGAAAGGAAACCCAAACTTTAATCGGGCTGAGGAAAAGGCCGCTAAAGCCATCCAAAGACATTCTATTTATCTCAACGGCAAAGAATATAATCCACAAATAGACGAGGCCTACATGATGCTCGGCAAGGCGCGCTATTATGGCCAGCGATTTATTCCGGCGATTGACGCATTTAATTTTGTACTCAATCGTTACCCGAGCTCAAATAGCATCAACGAGGCCCGTATGTGGAAAGCTAAATCAAGCATACAATTGGGTAATGAAGAGTTTGCCATCAAAGAACTCATGGAGCTCTTTGGCAAGGAAGGCCTAACCGATCAAGACAAGGCCGATGCAGCGGCTATTTTGGCCCAAGCCTATATTAATCTGGACTCCTTGCCCGCGGCCCTGCCCATGATTAAGTTGGCCGCGAGCATGATCAAAGACAAGGAGCTTCAGGGGCGTTATCGATTTATCGAGGGTCAAATCCAAAATAGATTGTCACAGCCAGACAGCGCGAATCTCGCCTTTCAAAAAGTAATCGACTTAAAGCGCAATACCTCACGAACCTATTATGTGCGCTCGTTTTTAGAACAAGTCAAAAACTTTAACTATGCTCAAGGGGACACGGTTGCCCTGAAGGAATTACTTTGGGATTTAGGTCAAGACCGTGAAAACAGACCATATCGAGACGTGATTTTTCATGAAACGGGTAATGTTTACCGAATCATGAAAAATACCGACACCGCGGTAGCGTATTACAATAAGTCGATTGAGTTTTACAACGAAGATCGTCAACTACAGGCCAACAACTACAGCACTTTAGCCGACATTAATTTTGACCTGGCCGAATACCAAAAAGCAGGTCAATACTACGACAGCACCCTGACGTTTTTAGAGGAAAACTCACGCACATGGCGTCGCATGAAAAAAAGACGGGAAAACCTTTCTGATGTCATTAAATATGAGCGTATTGCGGCGGTTAATGATTCAATTCTCGGACTTGTTGCCATGAGTCCGGAAGAGCAATTGGCTTATTTTAAAGCCTACACGGAACAATTGATCGCTGCGGCCAAAGCCGATTCTATTGCTACGGCCAAACGCGAAAAGCGAGAACAGAACAATGAGTTTTATACCAAAAAGGCGGGAAAAAACAGCAGTGGGGCTACTTTTTATTTTTACAACAGCACGACCGTGGCCTATGGAAAACAAGAATTTAGAAGCATCTGGGGCAAACGCGGTTTAGAGGATAATTGGCGTAACGCAAGCAAGGGGACCATTACCCCGGGCGCCGATGAAATGGCCGCTGAAGAAGAAGGAATTGCCATTGAACGGCGCACCATTATGGATCCTAACACCTACATCGGTCGTATTCCTACAGATTCTTTGGTCATCGATTCCCTGAAACGAACGAGAAATTTTGCCTATTATCAATTAGGCCTAGTGTACAAAGAAAAATTCAGGGAATACACGCGTGCTGCAGACAAACTCGAGAAACTTTTGACCTTTCAACCTCAAGAACGTTTGGTGCTGCCCTCTAAATACTATTTGTATAAGATCTACGAGGTTTTAAATAATAAACAATTGGCGGACTCATGGAAAATGGACATCATTAACAACCATCCTGAGTCGCGTTACGCCGAGATTTTGAGAAATCCACAAGCACAGCTGTCCAGTGATGCTTCGAGTCCTGAATTTCAGTATAAGGCGCTTTATAAACAATTTGAAGAAGGGGATTATCAGGTAGTTTTGGCCCAATGCGATGAATATATCAACCGTTACGCAGGCAATGACATTTTACCAAAGTTTGAACTTTTGAAGGCAACAGCCCTGATGTATGTTGAAGGGTTTTTAGCCTATAAAAACGCCATAAATTTTGTGGCCTTGACTTATCCTCAATCAGACGAAGGCAAACAGGCACAAGAGATTTATACCCGTGTTTTGCCGGGCTTGGCTTCTTCTGACTTCACCGCAGAGGGAGACCAATACAAGATTGTTTATCGATTCGATCGGGCACAAAATGAAGAAGCTCAAGAATATTTAGAAACGGTAAAAACCGCTTTGGCCAATTTTCCAAAAGAGAAACTCGAGGCCAGTAAAGACTATTATTCTCCGACTGAGCTGTTTGTGATTATCCATGGCTTAAAATCGCCCCTTGGGGCAAAAGGTTTCGCGGAAACGCTTGCTGCAGAGCGTTCCTATGAGATGAATCGTCCTTATTTTGTGATTTCTAGCGAAAATTATCGTGTGGTTCAGTGGCATAAAAATTTAATTGATTATCTTGACCTTCAGAGTGTTGAGGTTAGTCCCTCAGGACAATAAAGCGTTTAGCCATGTTCAGTGATAAAAAACAAAAGCAATTTATGGAACCCTCAGTGAGTCAAAACAGAATAAACGAAGGAACAAAACTTGTCGGAGACATTACCTCTACAGGCTTTTTTCGTATTGATGGAACCATCGAGGGTACTTTGGAAAAACCCTCTAAAGTGGTTTTAGGAAAATCAGGTTTTATCAAAGGAAAGCTCGTTTGTGGTGACGCTGATATTGAAGGTCGTTTTGAGGGGGACCTTCACGTTAGCGGTACCCTCACACTAAAATCTTCTGCGCGCATCCAAGGGCAAGTTGTTGTTGGGAAGCTATCGGTAGAACCAGGAGCGATTTTTAATGGAACGTGCCGCATGCAAGAGGCGGGACAAAGCAACGTCTCTGAAAGCAGCGCCGCAAGTAAAAGTAGTTTGTTTGATCGCCCCCATCGATTAAAAAAAACGGAAGCCTCTGAGACCACTTCGGTCTAGGTTTTTAATCGGCTCATTTTAACCCAGTCAATCCAGTCACAGAAAAATTATGCCCGCCAAAGAAAATTCTTGGAAGCGTTGGTTGGCACTCTCAGGCATTGGTCTGGAGATGGGCGTTATCATTTATTTAGGGCACCAGATTGGATTGTGGAGCGCGCAGCATTGGGCCCTCACCTCTAAGCTGCCAGAAGTTATAGGCACGCTTGCCGGTGTGGCGCTTTCGCTCTATCTTGTGGTGCGTCAAACCACTAAACTCAATTCTTAACCCCCATATTTGCCGAGAGTCATATGCCCAAAACGTCGAGCGCCTATCTTTCATTCATCGGGTTAAGTCTGGTAATTTTTGCAGCTCATGTCCTGGCACGCAGTCTATGGCACATGGAGTTTTGGTCTTCGATCATGCTTCAGTCTTATGGAGTAAATGTGGGATTAGGCCTCATCCTAATCGCGTTGGCTCATCGCTTGCTGCGGGGTCATTCAACTTATGTTGGCTGGGTCTTTGTTGCGCTCAGTGGCCTTAAATTTATTTTGTTTTTTGCGCTTATTTGGCCAGACATTAAGCAAGATGGCGCCACCTCTTCTGCTGAGTTTTCCTCCTTTTTTGTTCCCTATTTGGGGTGTCTCTTGTTTGAATTGAGGTTTTTATCCAAACGCCTTAACGCTCTGTAATTTAGCCTGATTTTACAAGAGGCAAAAAAACCCTGCTTTTCCTTTTAGATTCTAATCAATAGTGGTATTTTTGCCGCGATTTTTATTAAGAGTTTATCAACATAACGACGGATGCAAAAAAATCATTTAACCGCACTATTTTTCACTGTTTTTGTGTGTTTTGGCGCCTTTAATGTATGGGCCTCAGACCCCAAAGAGAAAGCAGATACCCCAGACGATCGAAAGAGCGAAGTAAGTGCTTATGTCAAGCACCACAACCTTGACACGCATGATTTTGGATTATTTTCATACACCGATGATCAAGGACATCATCACGCTGTAGGATTTCCATTGCCGGTTATTTTGTGGTCTGAGGGTTTGCACGTGTTTTCGTCAAGCGCACTTCATCACGGAGAGGAAGTTGTCGCTTCAGGGGATAAATTCTTTAAACTAGACGCGCATACTTATAAGATATATGAGACGGATGCAGAGGGGACTTTTTCCTATGACGATAAGCACCATGTAACCAATGTTGCGCCTTTGGATTTTTCAATTACCAAAAGCGTTTTTATGATTATGGTGGTGAGCGTGTTGTTATTTTGGATCTTCACTTCTTTGGCCAAGTCTTATGCGCAAAACCGCAGTATACCCAAAGGTGTTGGTCGATTTTTCGAGCCGATTGTATTGTACATCCGTGACGATATAGCGATTCCTAATATTGGTGAGGAGAAATACCAAAAGTACATGCCTTACTTATTGACCGTTTTCTTCTTTATTTGGTTTTTGAACCTGTTTGGTTTGACCCCGCTAGGGATCAATGTAACAGGGAACATTGCCGTAACGACCGCACTGGCCATCATCACCTTTTTGTTGACCAACCTTACAGGAACTAAAGATTATTGGAAGCATATTTTT
>DDCS01000119.1:0-9575 GCA_002335345.1 Flavobacteriaceae bacterium UBA2000
CTATCATTTCTATCGTTTTTTTAGTGCTGGCCAATAAGGCCATCAAAAGGGATGAGGACCTCGTAAAATCTGTCGATCGATTGCGCTAACCCCTTTAGTATATTTATTAGTGCGAAAACCCTCAAAACATGCCATTTTGAGGGTTTTTTTATGAGACCATAAGTGGAGCGCGTTCTAGCGCTTGTATTCTAAAACTTCGAGGTCCTTTATTTGGCCCTGTTCTATTTTAAAACGAAGCATCGTTCGCGCTTTATGAAATCCGTTACGCCCAATGGCTCCAGGATTCATGTGTAAATGGCCGTATTTAGGATCACGCATCACCTTTAAAATATGAGAATGCCCACAGATCACCAGATTTGGCTGATGTTGTTCCAAAGCTTTTCTTGTGGTGGCGTTATAGCGGCCGGGGTAGCCGGCGATATGCGTCATATAAACGCGGATCCCTTCACAATCAAAAATCAACTCTTTAGGGAATTCGGCGCGTATCGTGGCCTGGTCAATATTTCCATAAACCGCTTTTAATGGGGCGCTTTGTTTCAGGGCATCGGTCACGCTTATGGCGCCAATATCTCCAGCGTGCCAGACCTGGTCCACCTCGCTAGCCCGTTTAAGGACGATATCATCGATATCAGAATGAGTGTCGCTAAGCAGAAGTATTTTTGGCATGGATTAAAGTTACGCCATTAATTGAATCAGCGGGTTTAGTGCTCTGACATAATTTGTAAATTTGTCCTTCAGCAAAATATCATGAGATACTTTATTGAATTGGCTTATCAGGGAGCGGCGTATAGCGGGTGGCAACGTCAGCCCAATGCCCCTAGTGTGCAGCAAACCCTCGAACAAGCCCTGAGTGTTTTGCTTAAGTCGGAAATTTCCATTGTAGGCGCAGGAAGGACTGATGCGGGGGTGCATGCGCGACAAATGTTTGCGCATTGCGACATTGAAGCCGCCTTTGATCACGAGCAATTGAAGGAGCGTTTGAACAATTACCTGCCTGTGGATGTGGTGATTTATCGAATTTTTCCTGTAAGCCCAGAAAGCCATGCCCGCTTTGATGCCACGGCCAGAACATACGAGTACTGGCTCACGCTGGGAAAAGACCCCTTTTTATACCAAGGGGCTTATGCCATTCACAAAACGCCCGACTTTGATTTGATGAATCAAGTGGCTCAAAAATTATTGAGTCACCGCGATTTTCAATGTTTTTCCAAATCGAGGACCGATGTGATGACTTATAACTGTGCCGTGCATCATGCCCAGTGGACTCAGCGGGACGGTATTTGGGTCTTTACCATTACTGCAGATCGTTTTTTGCGCAATATGGTTCGTGCAGTAGTGGGTACGCTGTTAGAAGTCGGCTGGGGTAAAATGCAGCAGGACCATTTTGACCAGGTACTGCAGAGTAAAAACAGATCGTCTGCCGGACCTTCAGTTCCGGGACATGCCCTATATTTGACAAAAATTGATTACCCGAAGACCATCGTGTCTTAAATCATCAACATATGGCGAAATCCAGCGGTTCTGCATTTGATTTTAAGCTCTTTATGCGCTTGTTGAGCTTTACAAGGCCCTATCGAGGGACTTTTATTTTTGTAGCTTTCGCCGCTGTCGGACTTTCTGTGGCCGGTCTTTTGGGGCCTATTTTTCTCAAGAACACCATTGATCTAGGGATGATTCCCAAGGATTATTCCACGATGCTTTTTTACATTGGGCTCATCGTGGTGGCGTTGGTCCTGGAGGTAGTTTTTCAATTTAGTTTTATCTATTACGCAAACTGGCTCGGGCAGACGGTAATTCGCGACTTGCGGATTAAGCTTTTTGGTAAAATGATGCGCTTTAAAATGGCCTATTTTGATAAAAGTGCCGTGGGACGACTCACCACCAGAACCGTCAATGACATTGAGACCATTGCCAGTATCTTTAGTGAAGGACTCTTTACCATTGCCAGTGATGTATTAAAAATGTTGGTCATCGCAATCTATATGCTTTATGAGAGCTGGCCGCTGGCGTTGATTTCGTTTTCTATTTTGCCGATACTGATTTATGCGACGCGTTTATTTCAACGCGCTATGAAAGGCGCTTTTGAGGAGGTGCGCAATCAAGTGGCGAACCTGAACACCTTTGTTCAAGAGCGGATTACAGGGATGAAAATTGTTCAGATTTTTGTGCGTGAGCAAACCGAGTACGACACCTTTGTCGCCATTAATAAAGAACACCGTAAAGCTTGGATTAAAACCGTTTGGTACAACAGTATCTTTTTTCCGATCGCAGAAATTTCTGGATCAGTGGCTTTGGGACTGATTGTATGGTATGGCGGGATGAATGTGCTCCCGGCCGATGTTGTTTCTGATTCTGGAATGACGCTAGGGTTGATTACCGCGTTTGTTCAACTCAGCCAAATGCTATTTAGACCCCTGCGCATGATTGCCGATAAGTTTAACACACTGCAGATGGGCATGGTGGCTGCAAATCGTGTGTTTGAAATTTTAGACACCCAGGCCCACATTCAAGATCAAGGAACACAGGTAGCACACGACATTCAGGGGAATATTGAATTTAAGAACGTTCATTTTGGCTATAATCCAAATGAACCCGTAATAAAAGACATTAATTTCTCTGTGGATGCCGGGCAGACGATTGCGCTGGTTGGGGCTACAGGGGCTGGAAAATCTACGATAATTAATTTGTTGACTCGATTTTACGAGATCGATAAGGGACAAATCAATGTGGACGGTGTTGCTATTAAGGATTATACTTTGGCTGGTCTGCGCGGTCATATCGCCGTGGTGCTTCAGGATGTGTTTTTGTTTGCCGATACCATTTTACAAAACATCACATTAGGGGACCCTGAGATTACCGAGGAAATGGTTGTCGCGGCTGCCCAGGAGATCGGTGTCCATGATTTTATTTGCAGTCTGCCCCAGGGCTATCACTATAATGTTAAAGAACGCGGGACCACCCTTTCTTCAGGTCAAAGACAATTGATTGCATTTTTACGCGCCTTTGTCAGTAAGCCCAGTATTTTAATTTTGGATGAGGCGACCTCTTCTGTAGACAGCTACTCTGAGGAATTGATTCAAAATGCCACGGATCGCATTACACAAGGACGCACTTCGATTGTGATTGCTCATCGATTGGCCACCATTCAAAAGGCAGATCAAATTTTAGTCATGGAGCAGGGGCATATCGTGGAGCGTGGAACGCATGCCGATCTTATAAAAAAGGAACAAGGGCCCTACAAATCACTTTACGAGGTACAATTTTTGGCCCAGCCAGAGCCATAACACGCCTATAAATTGCGGCAGTATTTCCGATTAAACTTAAGCACTCAGGTCTTTGGCCAAAGTTCTTTCGAGCTCTTCTAAGTCTTTAAACAGAACAAAATCTCCCTCTTTTAAATAGGATATTTGACCGCTCTCCTCTGAGACGACCAAGCAAACAGCGTCCGTTCTCTCGGTTATGCCTACCGCGGCTCTGTGTCTTAGACCAAAGCGGGCAGGAAGGTTAGTTTCGCTGGTGACCGGGAGGATCACCCGTGTGGCTTTTATTGTATTGTCTTCAATGATCAAGGCGCCGTCATGCAAGGGACTATTCTTGTAGAAAATACTCTCCAAGATGGGTTGATTCACTTCGACACTCATGGCGTCCCCCGTACTTTTTACAAAATCCAGACTATTGTTGCGCTGCAGCACGATAATGGCCCCTGTTTTTGATTGGGCCATTTTTTGACAGGCACTCAAAATGGCATGGATATCTGTATTAAAGGACGTATTAGGTCTGAGTTGAAAGCGCTTTAATAGTTTGCGACGTCCGGAAAAGTTTGTGGTCCCTAACATGAGCAAGAACTTGCGTATTTCTTGTTGAAAAACGACAATTAAGGCAAACATTCCAACGCCTAAAAACCCGCCAAGAATACGACTCAGCAATTGCATCTCCAAAAACTCAGTGAGCTTCCATGTCGCGTAAACCATCACAATTCCAATAAAGATATTGATGGCAACGGTGCCTTTGACCAGACGATAGAGATAGAACAAAAGGAAAGCCACCAAAACGATGTCTACTATGTCCAAAATACGTATGTCGAAGAGTTCCACGGAGCTATTTTGATTTAAAGGTACTTAATTTTTCAAGGCCCCTACGAGTTTAACGACTTCAATGGCTGGGGCTACGTCGTGCACCCTTAGGATGCTCGCCCCTTTGAGCAAGGCGATTGTATTTGCTGCCGTGGTGCCATTTAGTGCGTTTTCGGGATCGGTTTGAAGTAATTTGTAAATCATTGATTTTCTTGAAACGCCCACAAGTATTGGGGTGTTTAAAAGTTTTAGATGATCTAATTTCCCGAGTAAGGTATAATTCTGCGCTAAGTTCTTGGCGAATCCAAAGCCTGGATCGACGATCAGGTCATTCACCCCATGGGGTCTAATTTGTTTTAATTTTTTGGCCAGGTCTTGTGTGACCTCCATAACCACATTGTCGTAATCGGTAAGTGTGCTCATGGTTTGAGGAGTGCCTCTCATGTGCATTAAAATATAAGGCACTTGATGGCGTGCAGCAACTCGATAAATTTCTGGGTCACGGTCTCCCCCTGAGATATCATTAATCATGGCGGCGCCGGAGTCTATCGCGGCTTTTGCGACCGCACTGCGAAAGGTGTCAATTGAAATTACGGCATCAGGAAAGGCCTTGACCACAGTGTTTATCGTTGGAATGACCCGATTGAGTTCTTCTTGCTCAGACACCTCTGGGGCTCCTGGTCTGCTGCTATAGCCACCAATATCAATGAAACTAGCCCCGTTAAAAAGCATTTGCTCTACTCGGTCGAGTACGGCTTTAGGATTGCTGTAGCGTCCACCGTCATAAAAAGAGTCCGGGGTTTGATTTAAAATGCCCATGACCTTTGGGGTGTTTAAGTCGATAAGGGTGCCAGCACAATTGATGGTCATGGTATTTTTTAAATTGATTTATTTGAGCGAAATTTACGCAAAATCTAAGATAAACATGTCCCTAACCGCAAAACAGTATGACGAGGTAATTCATGTGTGTCGTGACCTCTTTACCAAGAAAATGAGGGACTACGGAAGCGCCTGGCGTATTCTGCGTCTGCCTTCTTTGACCGATCAAATTTTTATTAAGGCACAACGCATCCGTGGTTTACAGCAAAACGCCCAGCGTCGTGTGGATGAAGGAGCCGTTTCAGAATTTATGGGCATTATCAATTATTGCACTATGGCTTTAATTCAATTGAAATTGGGCGTGGTGGAGCAACCAGATTTGGATGTAGCCCGGGCCACGGCGCTATACGACCAGGAGTTACAGATCACCAAATCCCTAATGATGGACAAAAATCATGATTACGGTGAAGCCTGGCGCGATATGCGGGTGAGCTCTTTGACCGACCTGATTCTTCAAAAATTATTGCGGGTCAAACAAATCGAGGACAATCATGGCAAAACATTGGTCAGCGAGGGGATTGATGCCAATTATCAAGACATGATTAATTACAGTGTTTTTGCCTTAATTCACTTGGGGATGGTCTCTGTAGAAGAACCTAATAAATAAAGTTGACTATGGCGTTAAAACGAATAATCACGGGGTTCAGTCAAGTTTTTGTCGGGGTGCTCTTTATTATTAGCGGGCTGATCAAGTTGAACGACCCCGTCGGATTTTCATTTAAGCTTCAGGATTACTTTGCTCCGGATGTATTAGACCTCGATTTTTTATCGCCCTACGCCTTGATGATTGCCGTTGTGGTGGTCTTGGTTGAGGTCGTTCTCGGCGTCATGCTCCTGGTAGGTTATGCTAAGAAATTGACCCTTTGGAGTTTGATGGCCATGATTGTGTTTTTTACGTTTTTGACCTTTTACTCGGCCTATTTTAATAAAGTAACCGATTGTGGTTGTTTTGGAGATGCCCTAAAACTTACCCCATGGGAGTCCTTTACCAAAGATGTGGTCCTGCTGATTTTTATTGGATGGCTTTTGTGGCAACAATCTTATCTCTATACGGCCGGTACGGCCATAGTGCGCAGTAGCGCTGTTTTGTTGACTACAATTGCCTCTTTGGCCTTTGGATATCACGTGCTGATGCATTTGCCGGCGATTGATTTTAGGCCTTATAAAATTGGTGCCGATATCGCTTTGGGCATGAGTGTGCCCCCTAATGTACCCGCTCCCATTATAGAGTATCGTTGGCAGTACGAGGGCCCTGACGGTCCTTTTGAACTGGTCAATACAACCGGGCGTGACCCACAGCCAGAGGGCGCTACCCGAACGGGGGTTGAAACTCGGTTTTTACGCCCCCCCTATGAACCACCGATTCATGATTTTACTATGGAGCGTGATGGAATGGATTACACTGAGGCGCTTTTGGCCGCGCCTAAGCTGGTGGTTGTTGTCGCTTATAATTTGGCCGTTTCTGAGACCGCTGGATTTGCTTCGGTAAAAGAGGCGGTGGCTCGTGCGCGAAATGCTGGATATTCAGTGATCGGCTTATCGGCATCGGGTCCGGACGAGGTCAATGACTATAAATCGCGTTTTGGACTCGATATTGATTTTTATTTTTGCGATATGACCACCCTAAAGACCATTATTCGCAGTAATCCTGGGATCATGGAATGGCGTTCTGGGGTAATTCAGCAAAAACTTCATTGGTCGGATGCTCATCAACTAAAACTCGATTAAGTGCTGCGCTACACCATTAAGAAAATCGGCTATGGTGTGTTGACCCTTTTTGGCGTGGTTACGGTTATTTTTTACCTATTTCACTTTTTGCCCGGTGATCCTGCGCGCATGATGCTCGGACAAAATGAGAGCGCTGAGCAATTGGCTGCGGTGAAAAAAAAGTATGGCTTCGATCAGCCTTTAGGTCAGCAGTATCTGTTTTATCTCAATGATTTATCGCCTCTTTCATGGCATTCAAATAAGGGGAATGACTATACCTTTTATCAGGCTGATCAGTATGGGGGTGTGGTTATCTATCGCGGGGATCGGGGTTTGCTGGCGCTCAAAGCCCCTTATTTAAGAGACTCTTTTCAGAAAAGCGGCAAAAAGGTTTCAGAGGTGATCCAAGAGACTCTGCCCAATACGGCTATTCTTGCGGTTAGTGCCATTAGTTTGGCGGTATGTTTAGGGGTGCTGCTTGGGGTAATTTCAGTGTGGTTTAAGGATGGCTGGCTGGACCGACTGATTCAGTTGGTCAGTACCATTGGAATGAGCGTGCCGTCTTTTTTTAGCGCGATCCTGTTTGCCTGGTTTTTTGGCTATGTTCTTCATCAATATACCCATCTCAATATGACGGGGAGTTTGATTGAAGTGGATGATTATGGTGAGGGGACTTATTTGGCTTGGAAAAATTTGATTCTCCCCGCTGTGGTTTTAGGGATTCGTCCGATCGCGGTCGTGACCCAACTTATGCGTAATTCCCTTTGGGAACAAATGCAGCAAGATTATATTCGAACGGCTCGAGCCAAAGGACTCACCGATTGGTCCATCATGTGGCGACACGCTATGAAAAATGCCCTTAATCCCGTGGTGACTGCGGTATCGGGTTGGTTTGCCTCGATGCTTGCCGGCGCTGTTTTTGTGGAGTATATTTTTGGGTGGAATGGTTTGGGTAAAGAAATTGTCGATGCCTTAAATACCTTAGATTTGCCGATAATTATGGGCGCGGTCCTTGTCATTGCCACCATGTTTATTGTAATCAATATCGTGGTAGATTTGATATACGGTTGGCTTGATCCGCGGATCGCTTACGGTGATTAAATTAGGGTGTGGGCCTTTCGGCATTGGTTTATTTGCCGGCCGAGGGCTTAGCGGACCTAAAGAAATAGAATATTTGTATTACCAATGAATAGTATAAGAGTATAAGATTATGAGAAAAAAAATAGTTGCTGGAAACTGGAAAATGAATTTGGATAAGGCGGAGGCCTTGTCTTTGACCACGGATTTAGTTGATGCCCTCGGAGCCTTGCCCGAAAATCAACGTGTCATGGTTTGTCCACCGAGTATTCATTTGAGTAGTGTAGGGGAAGTGGCTGCAGGATCAAAGGTGCTCGAGGTCGGCGGGCAAAATATGCATCAATCGGGATCAGGAGCCTATACGGGTGAAATTTCTGGGTCGATGCTCAAGAGCTATAACATCAATTCTGTACTGCTCGGACACAGTGAGCGCCGTGCCTATTTTCATGAGAACAACAGCGTGTTGCGTGAAAAGGTGGATACGGCTTTGGCCTTGGGAATTGAGGTCATCTATTGTTTTGGCGAAATGCTGGAAGAGCGTGAAAATGAAACTCATTTTGATGTGGTCTCCAGTCAGCTCAAAGAGGCTTTGTTTCACTTAGAGGCTTCCCAGTGGAACCATGTCATTTTGGCTTATGAGCCTGTTTGGGCTATAGGGACTGGGCGCACTGCTTCGCCAGAGCAAGCACAAGAGATGCATGCGCACATTCGCAGTGTTTTGACTCAGGCCTATGGCGCTGAATGCGCTGATGGGGTGAGTATTCTTTATGGGGGTAGTGTAAAACCTGACAATGCTAAAGAAATTTTTGGTCAACCCGACGTCGATGGAGGACTCATTGGTGGGGCTTCACTCAAAACGCAGGACTTCTTGGCCATTGTGGCCGCAATGTCATGAGTCAAGTCTACATCGAAATAGACTGCCAAGTCACACCTGTAGCGCCATGGGCGGATTTGTTGATCGCCGCATTGGGTGAGATCGGATTCGAAAGCTTTGAAAATACAGACTCGGGATTTATGGCTTATGTGGCCCGGGCCGATTATGATTCTCAGACCACCGCTCAAGTGATGGCTACTTACCGAGAACATTGTGTGGTTAATTTTTCAACCAAAGAAATTGCGGCCACCAATTGGAATGCGGATTGGGAGAAAAACTTTTCGCCCATCACTGTAGGGGAGCGCATTCATGTGCGGGCGCCGTTTCATGCGGCTACAGATGCTGAATATGAAATAGTGATTGAGCCCAAGATGTCTTTTGGAACCGGACATCACCAGACCACGCATTTGATGCTCGAACACCTATTGGAGCTCGAGATAAATGATCAGGATGTTTTGGATATGGGCAGTGGCACGGCAGTGCTCGCGATAATGGCCTGTAAGCGGGGTGCGCGTAAGTCAACAGCGATCGATATTGATGCGTGGTGTGGTGAAAACGGACTCGAGAATGCCCAGCGCAACGGGATTGAGAACATAGAGGTCTTGGTGGGCACAGCAGAGCAACTGCCAAAAACACCAGTGTATGACTTAATTATTGCCAATATAAATCGCAATGTATTGCTTGAAGATATGCCCGCTTATGTGGCTTGTTTGCGCGGGGGTGGAGTAGTGCTCTTGAGTGGGTTTTACGAGGCTGATCTGGATATCATTACCCAGCGATGCCATGAATGCGGGCTGGTATATCAGCATCACAAAACCAAAGACAACTGGGTTGCGGCAAAATTTTTATTTTTGTGATATGGCACATCAACATCAATACAGTCCAGAACTTGATACAGCCACTGAGGACATCTTAGGGCATCAAATCATTCTGTTTAATGATGAGGTGAACACCTTTGATCATGT
>DDCS01000119.1:9644-9775 GCA_002335345.1 Flavobacteriaceae bacterium UBA2000
GATTTACTTCCCCAGTGTAGCGCGCTTTTGGACGCAGGTCTGAGTGCTGAGATTAATTAAAATTTTTGGTTGCGGTTATAGGTGATTTTTTTATATTTGCCACCCAATAAGGCCTCGTGGCGCAACTGAAT
>DDCS01000057.1 GCA_002335345.1 Flavobacteriaceae bacterium UBA2000
TCAAGATATGATGCAAAAAAATCTCAGTTGTCGCAATCTAAAAGAGGCGCAAAAAAACATGATTAGTTTTAGCCTCGTGCTCACGCTGGTAACCTTCGCTTTTTTGGTTTTAGGTGCCTTGTTATTTATTTATGCCGATATGCAGGACATTGCCATCCCTCTTATGAATGGGCAAACAAAAACAGACCTATTGTTTCCAGAAATAGCCCTAAATAGTGGTCTGGGTCCTTTACTGGGCATCGTTTTCTTATTAGGGTTGATCGCCGCGGCCTATTCCAGTGCCGATAGTGCACTTACGGCATTGACCACTAGTTTTTGCATCGATTTTTTGAATCTGAAACAAAAGGCTGAAGCGCGGCAAAAGTCTTTGCGCAAGCAAGTGCATGTCGGTATGAGCGTCTTATTGATTATTGTAATCATCGCCTATAAGTATATTTTGTCAAGTAACGTCATTGATAGTTTACTTACCGTTGCCGGATATACTTATGGTCCGCTTCTCGGGCTTTTTGCTTTTGGCATTCTCACGAATTACCAGATCAAAGACAAATACGTTTTTTGGGTCTGCTTGAGCGCCGCAGGACTTATTTCATTTATTGGTCAGCTAGACCCCAAATATCTCGGGGGGTACATCTTGGGGTATGAACTGCTTCCCCTAAATGGTTTATTGACCTTCATTGGTCTATGGTTGATTCGAAAAAAAAGCCAGTAAATAGGGGCCTTAACAAGACTAGAGCTCTCCTGAACGCTATCGAAGATTCTTTTTAGGAGGGACCAAAAATAAAGCTGAGGTGCTTGGAGCACCTCAGCTTAAACAACCTAACCAATAAAATAATAGATTGAAGAATAGATCTTCTTCATAGCAATTCCATTATTCTTAGGCTAAAGTATAAAATGTTTAATCATTTACCAAAAAAATTAAACAAAAAATTTTTCTGACAAGCTGTCACTTGGAAAAAATTGGTATTCTATTTGACTGAATTGGGGTAAATAATCAAAAATAAAATGACCATGAACAAAGGAACGATTAATGTATCAGTAGACAATATCTTTCCACTGATCAAAAAATTTCTTTATAGCGATCACGAAATATTTCTTCGCGAGTTGATTTCGAATGCAACAGATGCTACCCTGAAAATGAAGCATTTGACCAGTATTGGTGAAGCAAAAACGGAGTACGGCAATCCCAATATTGAGGTTAAAATCAATAAGAAAAAGAAAACCCTACACATTATAGACCAAGGCCTTGGGATGACTCAAGACGAGGTTCAGAAGTACATCAACGAAATTGCTTTTTCAGGAGCTGAGGAGTTCTTGGAGAAATATAAAGACAAAAAAGCAGACGAGGCAGGAATCATCGGTCATTTTGGCTTAGGATTCTACTCGGCGTTTATGGTGGCGAGCAAAGTTGAAATTATCACCAAAAGCTATAAAGATGAGCCCGCTGCTCATTGGACCTGTGATGGATCGCCAAATTACACTTTGGATGCCCATAAGAAAACAGAGCGCGGTACCGAAATCATACTTCATATTAGCGATGAGGAAAAAGATTTCTTAGAGGAGTCAAAAATCCGCTCGCTCTTGGTTAAGTACAATAAGTTTATGCCTATTCCCATTAAATTTGGCAAGAAAACAGAGTATTTACCAAAACCTGAAGGGGCTAAAGAATCGGATCCAGCCCCGACTAAAGAGGTCGATGATATCATCAATAATCCTACACCAGCTTGGACCAAAACCCCGGCAGATCTTAAGGATGAAGATTATAAGTCATTCTACCGAGAATTGTATCCAATGCAATTTGAAGAGCCCCTCTTCAACATTCATCTTAATGTAGATTATCCGTTTAACCTGACCGGTATTCTGTATTTTCCAAAAATGTCTCCAGACATGAATATGCAAAAGGATCGCATTCAACTATACCAAAATCAGGTATTTGTTACGGATAATGTCGAGGGAATTGTTCCTGAATTTTTGACCATGCTTCGCGGGGTAATTGACAGTCCAGATATTCCACTCAATGTGTCGCGCAGCTATCTTCAAGCCGATGGTGCGGTTAAAAAAATCTCGAGTTACATTACGCGAAAAGTTGCCGATAAACTCAAAAGTTTATTCAACGACAACCGCGAGGATTTTAGCGCTAAGTGGGAAGACATTAAAGTAGTTATCGAATACGGAATGCTCACCGAGGAGAAATTCTTCGAAAAAGCAGAAAGTTTCTATCTCTACCCAACAGTCGATGGCGAATTCTTCACCTACGAAGAACTGAAAGAAAAATGCGCCCCACTGCAAACGGACAAAGACGGAAAAATTATTTATCTATATGCCTCTGACAAAGACGCCCAACACAGCTATATCGAGGGGGCTAAGGCAAAAGGATACCAAGTCCTTTTAATGAACACACCAATTGTGGGTCATTTATTGCAAAAATTAGAGGGCAGTAAAGAGAATATGAGCTTCGTTCGCGTGGACAGTGACTCCATTGACAACTTAATTAAAAAAGAGGATACGACGCCATCCAAACTCAGTGAGGACGAAAAAACTGTGCTGAAAGAACGACTTGAAACGGTTATTCCGACGAGTACCTATACCGTTCAGATGGAATCATTAGACAGCAACTCGAGTCCTTTTGTCATTACGGAACCTGAGTTCATGCGCCGCATGAAAGAAATGCAACAAACCGGTGGCGGGGGCATGTTTGGCATGGGACAAATGCCCGAAATGTATAACCTTGTGGTCAACACCAATCATGAATTGATTCAGAAAATCATGGAGACCAAAACGCAGGCCAAACAAGAGCGCCTTATTAAGCAAGGATTTGATTTGGCAAAGCTCAGTAAGAACCTGCTAAAAGGTCAAGACTTAACGCAATTTATTAATCGCAGTTTTGAATTGATTAAATAAGGTCCTTAATCCATAATTAATATTGAAATTAAAAATGCCTCCGTCATGATCGGAGGCATTTTTTTATCTTCACAAAAAAAATATGATGTTTCCTTGGCACCAATACTTACTCGGGTTAATTCTGGTTATTGCCGGTTTTTTTCACATACAAAAACCCAAAATATTCCTTTCAATAATGCCGGACTATCTTCCTGCCCATAAACTTTTGGTATTGGTCAGTGGAATTGCCGAAATGGTGCTGGGATTTATGCTGCTCACGCAGCAAGGACAAAATTCTGCCGCATGGCTGACTGCGGCCATGTTTTTGGTTTATTTGCCCATACATTGGACGATGCTCCAAAAACCGCCCCTTTGGTTTAAGTGGCACAAAGGCTTGCTTTGGTTGCGCCTAATACTCCAATTTGGACTCATTTCCTGGGCCCTCCAATATATTTAGACTGAGAACTACACAAAAAATTCCCGGCACAAAGGATTATCCCAAAACCTCATTTAACAAGGCCGCTAAGCGCAAACCTGCTTGTTGCAATTGACGGCGAATTACGTTAGTGTATTGGTAAGCATAGGGATAGCTCAATTTTTGATCAGGCTCGGTGTGCTCATAAATATCCAAACATAGCGTTCTGCTTTGGTTCACCCAATCCATAAGGGAAGCTTCTTGAATGGCCTTAATCTGACCTTTTCCTAAACGGTCTTGATTTTCTGCTAGCTCGGTGTAAGACATATTGTAATGTTCAATAAGCTGGGTATCCCAAAGCCGGTGAAGATTAGTAGATTCATTAAACCACTTGACATAAAATCGATTTCCACCTCGATCATCGGCTTGACCCACGTGAAGCGGCTGATGTAAATCTCCAACCAAATGCACGAGCATCTTCAAATAAAACGCGCGCTCATCGCGAGACTTACCCTCATCCTTAAGAACACTTACGCAATATTCTATACCCTGAATAACATCACCGTCTTCATTCACAGGGTGGTCGCCGTAGGCGCTATCAAAGGGAAAATTCACGTAATGCCAAGGCGCAAATTTATCATACTGCGCATCACTTCTTATTTCATCGGCATAGGTTGATACAAACGCCAAAGATTGCCCCCCTAATAATTCATCCACAATTTTTGCCACTTTTGGCTTGAGATTTGCCTGTGCAATGGCGCCCACAGTGCGATGACCCGTTACGCCCCAATCTGGACTTGGGACTGAAGCATAAAGAGAAATACTAAAAAATGAAACAAGGAGGCAATTCAAAAGTGTTTTCATGATATTAAAATTTATTGGCAAATATAAACGCTTCACTGTGAAATCACTTTGAATTTGACTAATTTCCATGGGTCAAACAAAGTCCATTAAATCTGTTGTCATGATTTTTCAACTCAAAAAAAAATACCGATTGCCCTTGCTTTTACTCATGGTCACCACTGAACTGACCTTTGGACAGGGTGCTTTTGATTTAAAGGATAAAACTCAAGAAACTCACCCCTTGGCAAGCCAAGAACTTAATATTACGCCACTTATTCAAGGGACCCTTCTTCTCCCGGAATCCCATCCGCGTCCCAATCTGGTTTTGATCATTCCAGGTTCTGGCCCGACTGATCGCAATGGCAATCAACCCATGATGAGTAATAACTCATTAAAATATTTAGCCCAAGGGCTTCAGCAGCGCGGCATCGCGAGTTTCCGATACGACAAACGGGTGATTCCACTGATGCGTCAGGGCGATTTTCAGGAACAAGAGGTTCAATTTAATGACTTTATAGAGGATGCCCGACAGGTGCTTCGCTTCTTTAGGAATAAGGACAACTTTAACAAAATATTTATCCTCGGGCACAGCCAAGGCTCACTCGTGGGTATGGTTGCTGCTCATGATGGTTGTGACGGATTTATTTCTGTTGCCGGAGCAGGGCAAAGTATCGATCGCGTGGTTTTAGACCAACTTTCCCTCCAATTACCTGGTGCCGTGCCCGGGGCTGCAGAGGCCTTTAATACGTTAAAACAAACGGGGCGAGTCGATAATTTTCCGCAAGAACTCAGTACAATTTTTAGACCGAGCATTCAAAGCTTTATGTACCAATGGATGAGCTATGATCCGGCAGCGATATTGGCTTCTTTACCTATACCCTCGCTTATTCTTAATGGAACGAGTGATTTACAAGTGTCTGAACAAGAGGCCTTACGGCTGAAAAAAAATGCGCCAAACGCAGAATTCAGCCTTATTTTGAACATGAATCATGTGCTCAAGATTATCGAAGAAAAAGGACTGGCTAATGGGAAAAGTTATAATGATCCAAATTTACCAGTCTCTGAAGAATTGCTCGAAAAAATCACTGAATTTGTCAATAAAAATTCATCCAAATCACCTTAGTCGAGACAAATTATTGTTGACAATTTTTGCATCTTTGTGACTCAATTAATTTAAGGTTTATGAGAAAACTGGCGCTCGCTTTATTGGCCATAACTGGTATTTATGGTTGCTCCAACACCCAAGGCAACACGTTAATTAACGGCCAGATAAAAGGACTCAATAAAGGACAACTTCTGTTGCAAAAAATAGACGACACCATGCTGGTCTCAATGGACTCGTTGCGAATTTACGCCAGCCCGGAGTTTTCCTTTTCGATAGATTTGACTGAACCAGAAGTGCTGTATTTGGCTTTAAAGTTTGACGACAGTATTACTCAAACGCGCTATTTGCCCTTTTTTGCGGAGCCTGGAACCCTTGAAATCAAAACAAGTCTCAAAGGTTTTGGGTATGATCAAACCGTTACCGGCTCAAAAAATCAAAATAGCTGGAATGAATTTAAACTGTTGCAAGGGCGCTATAACGATAAGCAGCTTGCGCTTATTCAAGCCGAATTACTGGCCAATCAAAACGACAATACAGAAGAAATAAAGCGCATTCAACAACAAAGAGAAAAGCTGTTGCGCGCTCGCTATTTGGCCACAGTTAACTTTGCCAAAAATCATAAGGCCTTGGCCTTGGCCCCCTATTTAATGTTAGCAGAAATTCCAGATGTCAATGTAAAATACCATGACACTATCTACAAACTGCTCACCCCAGAAATAAAAAACTCCAAATACGGCAAGGCATTGGAGTTATTTATGAATCAACAAAAGGATTCAGTTCTATAAGGCATTGATTTTGTCAATTAGTGCGCGACCACGGGTTTCGAGCTCCTGATTGATGCCTTTAAAATGCTGCTTTTTATTCTCTACTGAACGATCGTTAAGTTTGTGAATTAACGCATCAAACACCTCAATCGCCTCATCGATAATTTTCCCAGAAGCCTCTACCCCTTTTTCAGGATTAGACATCTCCCAAATATAAACCGCTTCTATGATATCACCTAGAACGTAATTAATGTCTTTTTTTAAGTCTCTTTTACTTGACATGGTTAAAAATTTTGAGCAAAAATAATGTTTTTTGGGTCCTTATGGGACAATAACTTCTAAAATCTCAGCTCCTGAAGTTTTAACGTCAAAATTTCCTAATGCGGCAGGAACTAAGACGGTCTCTCCGCAATTCATGGGCATGGTCTGGCCCTTTGAAGAGATCAACTCCGCGCTACCAGAAATACACATTAAAACCATGAAAGATTCTTCGGGGTTCGTGGTCATGGAAACTTTTTGGGTGCAGTTCCAAAGCGAGGTTTGAAAATATTCACAGGAATACAATAGGTTCGCCTTATTTTTCAAAATCGTTTGTGGACGACAAAAGACCTGTGCCAAATCATGAAACACTAAGGCGCGCTCTGCCTGTTCCAAATGCAATTCACGAAATGCACCGTTTACATTGGGGCGATCCCAATCGTAAATTCTATAGGTCACATCTGAGGTCTGTTGAATTTCTGCCAAAACAACCCCCCCGCCGATGGCATGAACGAGGCCTGGGGCAATAAAAAAGGCATCGCCCGGCTGAACAGGCACCTCATTTAACAAATGGGTTATGTTTCCCCTTTCGACGGCTTGTTTATAGTCCAAAAGCGTGACTTCAGGTTTGAAACCAATAACGAGTCGCGCCTCGGGGTCTGCCTTTAAGACATACCACATTTCCGTTTTTCCAAAACTATCGTGATACTGTTTCGCTATGGTATCATCGGGATGGAGTTGAACCGATAAGTCTTCTTTGGCATCGATAAACTTAAACAACAGTGGAAATTCACCTTTATAGGTTTCATACACCCGCTGGCCCAATAAGTCAGGCCCAAAACTCTGAATTAAATCATGCAGACTTTTCTCCTTTATATCTCGTTGGGAGATCGACGAAATTTTTCCCGATACGCCAGAAATTTCCCAGCTTTCTCCGATACGTGTTCCGGCAGGCTTCGCGTAAAATTTATGAAGTTTTTCTCCGCCCCAAACTTTAGAAAATTGTTGCGCCTCAAATTTTAAAAATCCTAGTTCCATAGACTTATGCACTTCGTTAACGGATATTTCAGGGGCCAGTATAGACAACAAAATTACGTGGTGTTTCGTAAAGCTTAACGGTTATGTCATATTGCATGGAAATTCGACCACGTAACTTAGCCCAAATCACCTGAGCTATATTTTCTACTGTGGGAATAAGGTCCTTAAATTCAGGAACTTCCAAATTCAAATTCTTATGATCGAAGGGGTCCTCTACTTCAGTTTTAATGAGGGCTTTTAACTCAGCAACATCCATTACGAATCCCGTCACAGGATCTATCGGCCCGGTAATCCCGACCTCAAGTTCATAATTATGTCCGTGATAATTCGGGTTACTGCACTTTCCAAATACAGACGCATTTTTCTCATTACTCCACTGAGGTAAAAACAATCGATGTGCCGCGTTGAAATGGGCCTTTCTATATAAAGTGCTACTCATGAGGATATTAATTCACAATATTTGTCAAAAATAATTTTAAACCAAACCGTGTAAAGATCAGGATTTTGATCAATATCCTTCTTTAAAGCATCCATGGAGATCCATCGCCAACTGGCCACTTCTTCAGGATTTATCTGTGGCTGTCCGTCGTAATGGCCCACTAAAATGTGGTCGAGTTCATGCTCGGTAAGTCCATTGTCAAACGGGGCTCTATAAATAAATGATCCTTTAAAAGTCAGTGTTGTTTCAAAGCCCATTTCTTCACGCAATCTGCGCATTCCCGCACCCTCGGAATCCTCACCCATGCGCTGATGACTGCAACATGTATTGGTCCATAGACCTGGCGAGTGGTATTTGTGCAACGCCCTCTGTTGGAGCATCAGCTCATTGTTATGATTGAAAATAAACACGGAGAATGCCCGATGGAGCACGGCCTTTTGATGCGCCTCCATTTTCTCCATAGTACCAAGGGGCTCATCCTTTTCGTTGACCAGTATAACGTGTTCTTGGGTCATTGCAATTTTTGACAAAGGTACAAAATGAACGCAGAAGTACTCAAGTTTTGGCCGTGTTTCACTGCCATACCATTACCTTCAGCACACTTGCCGCTCTATCAATTACTGCTGAACCAAAAATACTGAGCGGCGATTCAACTGATGCTCCTCTTCACTGCAGTTATCTTGATTACAGTCGATAAGCGGTTGTGACGCGCCAAAGCCTTTGGCCGTCAAACGTTCGGCTGCAATTCCATTTTCGATAAGCCAGCTGCGTGTCGCGGCCGCTCTTTTAGAAGAAAGTATTTCGTTATAATCGTCACTTCCGCGTTGGTCTGTATGAGATTCAATATTGATAATAATCTCTTGATGTTCTTGCATTGCTACCAAGATTTTGGCCAATTCTACAGTGGCGTCTTTGCGAATACTATAGCGGTCAAAATCAAAATAAATTGGCTGGAGATTTAGTTTACACCCTAAGTCATTGGGCCT
The DNA here is from genome assembly GCA_002335345.1 of Flavobacteriaceae bacterium UBA2000. Lineage (GTDB taxonomy): Bacteria > Bacteroidota > Bacteroidia > Flavobacteriales > Flavobacteriaceae > BACL21. The sequence continues at coordinate 8,726 of DDCS01000057.1, forward strand.
GCATAAATCTGTAAATGTCAATGGAATTGAAACATTCTGCTCGGCTGAGATACTTGGCGTGTGCACAATAACTTCGTTAGGCTCATACCCCGGAGCGGTCGCTACGATGCGCAAGTCTTGATCACACTTATGCTCAAAAGAGAAAATTGCGTCTGATCCAAGAACAAACTCTTGAACCACAGAATTATCTCCATCAAATACTTGAACATATGCGCCAGGAATTTCTTTGTTCGTCTCTTGGTCATAGACATTTCCGCTGAGTAAAATTTTACAGACCGCTTTGAAACCGAAAATCTCATCACCTTGACTGTCTGCACCCCCTCTATTGGACGTAAAATATCCCTCCTGATTCTCAAGATTATAAATCAAACCAAAATCATCCATTGAACTATTCACTGGTTCCGAGAGGTGCGCTAATTTGGCGCGCTCATCGCTCAAATCGATACTGTAAATGTCGAGTCCCCCAATTCCAGCATAGCTGTCTGATGCAAAATACAAGGTGTTGTTTGCATCAACAAAAGGGAAAGTTTCCCGTCCTGCCGTATTCATTTCCGAACCCATATTTACTGGTTCAGCAGATATACTGTCTCCCAAAATGACAGCATACCATAAATCTGAACCGCCAAGTCCTCCAGGGCGATCAGAGACAAAATAAAGTTTGGTTTCATCTGAACTAAGCGCCGGGTGAGCCGAGGAATAAGTGTTATCATTTAATGACAAATCCCTGAAATTCCCCCAAGCTCCATTTTCCATGAGTTCCGCACGAACCAATTTCAAACGCATTGTAGGATCTGTTTTAGCTTGGTCCTTACTCAAAGACTGGCTCTGAGTAAAATACATGACTTTACCGTCAGCGGTGAAAGTCGCTGTAGAATGGTAGCCCGTGGGTTCAAACGCTCCCCTTAGTTGATTCACACCAATCACATTACCCTGCTGATCAAAATCCGTTTGATACAATTTTGAAAAGGGCTGATTGGTCCAATTATGTAATTGAACATCATCGCCCGTTGGACGAGTAGAGCTAAAAACTATAGTTTGACCAGCAAAGGCTGGGCCAAAATCTGAATAGGTAGAATTAAATCCTAAATCTTCTTTTAAGGTTACTTCAAACGGCAATAGGTCAACTTTGGAGCTTCCCAAATAAGCCCCAGCACCATCGATATCATTGAATCGCGATAAAAGTTCATTTGCGCGCTGTAAGTTACCCGATGACTTGTTCGACTGTGCAGCACGATACAAAACAGCAGCATTTACTTGGTCTGGAAATTGATCGATAAGTGAACCATACCACTTGGCCGCATTCACATAATCACTGTTCCAATAGTAAGTATCCCCCAGATTTTCATAAACCTGTGCAGAAGTATAACCTTTCTCCACAACCTTTAAATAAATATCTCTAGCATCTATGTATGCTAAATTATCTGATTGTTTTTCAGCCTTGCGGAGCTTATTTTTTTGAGCCCAAGTTCCAGTTGAAAGGCTAACAAAAATAAGGACTAATAACGTTTTTATATTTTGACTTTTCATAGGCTTCAATGTTAAAAGAATCTAGGGGCAATTATACGTTCAACACTTTTGAATACATCGAATCGAAACATAACCTCGTAAGAACCGTCGCTGTAGGTTTCAAGTTCTGTGGTTTGATAATCATATCCGACACCGATAAACAAGCCCTCATTAACCTGAAATCCAGCCATGGCACTAATCGCAGCATTCAGCCTGTAAGAAGCACCCAAAGTTATTTTGTCCTGAATCAAGAAGTTAGCCGAAGCATCCCATTGAACAGGAGCACCTTGCACTACTTTTACCATAGTGGCCGGCTTAAACTTAAGATTTTGATTTATATCAAAAACATAACCGGTTATAAAAAACCAATGTAATTCTTCAGCGGCGGTTGTTGCGCCCAAATTCCCCGCTTGACCTGATACGATCGCATCGATTGAACTTGAATCGAAATGCTTGGTCTTCATTATATTTGGAAGAGAAAGTCCGGCGTAAAACTTATCGGTAAAATAATAAGCACCAAGACCAACTTGAGGTTGTAATTTTCGATCGATATTCACGTCGAAAATATCCCCTTGTCCTTCCTGAGGAATATTTAACTTAGAGAAATCTACATTTAACACATCGATCCCAGCTTTAATTCCCAGGGCTAATTGCCCTTTTTCACTCATACGCAAGTTGTAGGCATAATCCACGGTCAAATTAGTTTCAACCGAAGGACCTATTTCATCGTGCACTATTGAGAAGCCCAAACCCATATTTTCCAGCTGACCCAGTGGGGTGCTGTAGGTTAAGGTTCCTGTTTGAGGGGCTCCTTCAAAATTCACCCATTGGCTTCGCCCTAATAGACCGATGCTTGTGTGCAGTTTTGAACCAACATAACCTGGATTGATTACCTGGGTATTATACATGTATTGAGTGTATTGCGGATCTTGTTGCGCCCATATTGCATTGGCAAACAAAATCATTAAGACAACAATACCGGGGCTAAAGTATTTTTTCATTGTCATGTTAGGTTTAATTGTTTTCTGAGTACTTATGATCTTCTTCATAATTTTACTGATTTAGATATAAGTACCCCGTGTAAGCCGATTGTCCATTAATTGGCTGACTATTGGCGTCAAATGATAAGACGTAAAAATATGTTCCTGTGGGCAATAAATTACCCGATCCTGAGGCACTGCCCACATTGGCATACCCTCTAAAGACATTATTCGTTTCATTATACCCACGAGATTCCCATACGAGAACTCCCCATCGGTTATAGATCTTCATTTCATTACCCGAGTAGGCATCGATATTCTCTATCCAGAAGAAATCATTCTTCCCGTCACCATTTGGGGTAACCCCATTATAAACAGCAATTTCGTCAACCTGTGAACCAACACTTGGTAGAATTACTCGAGTCGGTGCAGCATCATCATAAGATACGGGGTCAGAGTTGTCGGTTAATTCAACCCCACTTAGTGATCCTGTAGCTATAACTTGAGCATCAAAGAATAATTGATCAATGTCTTCCTGTTTCAGCGTGTATGTCGCTGTAATTGATGTGAAATCTTCTTCGCCCGCTCCTAATTCAAAATTTGCAGGAACACTGATTTCAACCTCAGGGTTTTGACTTGCAACATTTATGTCGGTCACTACAGATCCACTGAAGTTTTTAATACTGAAGGTATAAGTAATGGTTTCTCCTACATCAGCTGTGAAATCAGCGTCGAAATCATTCCAGGTTCCTTCCATAATAATTCCGATACGACCCTCCTGACAGATATTGATAGACGTCGGACCATCTTCAAAGAAACTCAAATCATGAGATAAATCTGAAGTGGTTTCGTTAAAGTAGGTTTCAGCTTGAACACTTGCCGTACTTGAAATAACACCACTATCTAAATCGTCTTGGGTGATTGAGTATTCAGCCGTATATACCCAAAGCTCATTCAGTCCAAGTATCCCGTCATTGTTATCATCACCTGAAAGGTATGCAATAGATACTTGTGGGTTTGGATCTTGTAACAACGGATCTTCGATATTGATGTTGGTTAACTCAATGTTTCCGGAATTACCAACAGTATAGGTAAACAATACTGTATCACCCGGATCTGAACAACCATTGTTATCCACTAGCTCTGCTTCTTTAATTAAGTTTATTGAACAATCAAATAGTGTTAATACCACTGCAGTGCGCTCATTGCTCGCACATCCAGTTTGAATATTATAGTTTTCTGCGTAATAGGTAATTCCACCAACCAAAGCTAATGTTGGATTTGTCACTAGGTTTCCATCAACTGGTGCATCATACCATAGAATATCAAAACCCGCTGCAGTTGTTACAGCATCCTGCGCATTTAACACAACACCTTCAACATAACAAGCCACTAAATCGCCATTATTTATTGGCGCACTTGGCGCCTCGATAATCTCTAAGGTAACTGCTGTTCTTGTCAGCGAAGTACAAGCCGTATTAAAACTGTAAGCCTCGGCGTAATAAGTCACACTACCAACGCTGCTTAGGCTTGGATCGGCAACAACATTGCCCCCAGTGGCTGAGTCATACCAGGTCACTAACTGACCATCACCAACAGTAACGCTTGCGGTTAATGTTTGAATAGGTAACTCAACACATTCTATCTGATCTCCATTAGTAATTGGTGAATCAGGTGTTTCATCAATAATTAGGTTCACTGGTGTACGCGTTGCAGAAATACAACCCGTAGTTAGGCGAAGTGTTTCCGCGTAATAAGTAATATTTCCAATACTTGCTAAACTTGGGTCTGTGACTACGTTTCCACCTGTGATTGAATCATACCATACAACCACTTGGCCAGCACCAACAGAAGCCTCTGCTGTAATTGTTTGAATTGGGCTTTCAGCACATTCACGCTGATCTCCACCACTTATTGGCGCAACTGGAGCCGTAATGTCTTGAGTAATAACGATACTCGCAGTATCGCTACAGCCGTTGGCCGCAGTAACCGTAACCGTGTAAGTCCCTGGAGTGCTAACACTGATCCCAGCGCTCGTCGCTCCGGTATTCCAAGCATAGCTGCCTCCGCCAGTAGCCGTTAAACTAATCTCGGTAACA
>DDCS01000174.1:0-10384 GCA_002335345.1 Flavobacteriaceae bacterium UBA2000
CGGTATTTTGTTTTTTCATAGGTTGAAAATCCGCGATGAATCGCTCCCAATTGTGTGATGCCAACGTTCTCAAAACGCTCTAAAGCACCCATCCAAAGTGAAAGATCAGGATTAACCGGATTTTTAATCAAAACTACTTTATTCGTACCCCGCAACGCATCGGCAATATCTTGAATGATAAAGGGGGACACGGTCGTTCGGGCACCAATCCAAAGGAGGTCAACGTCATGTTCCAAGGCCAACTCAACGTGATGTGGATGGGCCACCTCTGTGGTCGTTAAAAGCCCGGTTTCATCCTTGGCGCGTTTCAACCAAGGCAGGCCCAAGGCGCCTACGCCCTCAAAATTTCCAGGGCGCGTTCGCGGTTTCCATAGCCCAGCCCGCAAAACTGAAGTTTTGGTCTTGGTCAGCCCTCGAGCTGTGTCCAGAAGTTGATCTTGAGTTTCTGCACTGCACGGCCCTGCGATTACCAGAGGGTGCCCTAGGTTCATGGCGCGTAACCACTCACGTGCTTGATTGCTTTGATTCATAATTCAATTTTTTCACCCAATTTACTGGGTATATTTTCTTTATTCTGTGCGTATAATCCAAGTAATTTGAACTGTTTTACCCCTTCTTGTAAAACACCAATAGCTTGTTTAAATTTTTCTGGGTTATCAAAAGTCACATCAACAAAAAAGGCATAGCGCCAATTCATTCCCAGTACCGGTAATGACTGAATTTTTGTCAAATTTATGTCATAATCGCTTAGGACCGCCAGTGCCCGACTCAGGGAACCAACCTCATGACCGAGCTGAAACTTAAGACTCGCCTTATTGGGTATTTTTTGTGAATGACTGCCGGGGCGGCCAAACAACACAAAGCGCGTCTGATTCTGCTTGATGTCTTGAATTTGACTGTCTAAAATCTCCAGCCCAAAGGCCTCTGCCACGTCTTTCCCAGCAATGGCGGCTATTCCCTGAAGTTGCTGTTTTGAGATTTGCTCTGCTTCACTTGCCGTATCTTTTCCTTCCACCAGTCTAAATTGACCCTGGTATTGTCTGAGATAGTCGCGACATTGCAGCAGCGCCACCGGATGGGAACGCACCTCGGTAATATCCTGAATTCGGGTCTTTGGCAAAGCCATTAAGTACATTTGAATATTCAAATAAACTTCGTCATAGATTTCAAAAGGTCCGGATTCTAACAGATTGTAATTAGTCAATATCGAGCCAGCAATTGAATTCTCAATGGCCAACACACCAAATTCTGCCAAGCCTTTTGCAACCGCCTGTGTGGTTGCATCAAAAGAATCACAGCAAAGTAAGTCATAAGACTGCTGTTCAAATAACTCCTTGACGGCCTGATGGTGAAAAGAATGTTGTATTCCCTGTATTGCGATTTTCATCGTATAAATAATTCATAAAAAAAGCCCGAACAATTGATCGGGCTTTAGCGTTATTGTTGCGTACAATTAACACAAAGCCTTGGTTCTTGTATAAAAGAAATAAAAGAAAAATATGTTGTTGTACGTTTTCATCGATAGTATTGAATGACGAAAATATACTTTATCATTCAGAACATAAAATCTTTAGAACGATTTTTTATTCTTTAATTTTACGGCGAATGCTTATGACCATAAAATTTGAACACATAATAAAATTATACGGGGCACAAAAGGCCCTGGATGAGGTCAATTTTTCGATTGAAAAAGGACAGATTATCGGACTCCTTGGCCCTAACGGAGCCGGTAAATCGACGCTCATTAAAATCTTAATCGGTCTACTGCATCCCGATAGCGGCCAACTGCTTCAAAACGATCTTGCGCTAAACACCCAAAGTCTCGAATACAAAAGGCGTATGGGTTATCTGCCTGAGGACAATCCGCTCCCGCAGGAACTCTTTGTCAAAGAATATTTGAGCCAAACCGCCGCTTTGTATGCCCTTAACCCGTTTGATAGCGCACCATTGATTCAGCGCACCGGACTGAGTTCAGTCCAACACAAAAAAATAGGGGCGCTCTCCAAAGGGTTCAAACAGCGCCTTGGCTTAGCGGCTGCGCTGATCCATGAACCTGAACTCTTGGTTTTGGACGAGCCGATGACGGGACTGGATCCAAATCAAATTCAAGAAATAAGAAAGTTGATCCAATCACTCAGTCCAAAAACAACTGTATTGCTTTCAACGCATATATTGCAAGATATCTCGGCAATCTGCGACCGTATACTGGTTTTAAATCAGGGGAAATTAGTCAAAGATCTGGCCTTAAATGAATTGGAAAACACAAATGATACGGCCGCGCTCGAGGCCTTATTTACCCAGTGGACTTCGTAAAAATAAATCTTGTTGCGCCCCCATTTTAGTGACAAAGCAGTTTCTTATTGAAAAATAAGACGGCCCGTAAATTCCTCCTCTACATTGACCACAGGGGGCTGGGTGAGACAAATCACATCGCCTATGCCTACAATACGGCCTTGAATCAAGTTGGTCGGTGCCACGACCATTTTACTGGTACTGCGATGAAATAAATAAAGATTTTTGATTTCTAAATCCGGGGCCACAATGCCGCAATCACCATCATAAAGACCAATATTGGCAGAATTAGTGCGCCCCCCTAGAAAAAACTTACTGGTACCATTGGCAAAAATAATAAGCTGGGTGACATCTAAATCTTCAAAATAAAAATCACCGTCGGTATGAAATTCACCCTCTTGCTCGCGGTCCTCGGAAAGCAAGGTGAGCTTTTTAAAGGTTATCGGGCCCTGTCCAATTACGGGGAGTCCAGAACTCGAGCGAATTTCTATTGAATCTACAGGAGAGGTAACATAAACCTTTGTAATGCCATAATCACGCGTATAATTACAACTGTTTCGGTCGCTCACCTTAAGAATACTGTCCTCCACGCGCACCAGGACTTCATTCATGAGATTTTCCCCAGACTCAACCACCACACTCTGCTGGGGCCCAGACGAGACAATTAATTGTACCCGATTCCAGATGATTATTTTTTTGAATTTATCGACATTAAACGTGCGCTGGACAATAGGTCCACTGGTTTGAAAACAATCCCAGGCATTGTCGCTATCACAACCCCAAAATAGGAGTCCTCCGAGTACGGCTAAGGCGTAATAAATTGCGCTAATTCTGATTTTTAATCCTGTTCTCATAATCGATACCCGATACCAAATTCAACAGCCTCTGCCTTTGCCCAGTGGGCTTTCAAAGTAACTGCAGCAAAAAAATGTTCTTTTCCAAAATATCGCTTTAGCCCTAAACGATTGTACAGTCTATTCTCAAATTCATACGGCCAATAAAAATAACGCCCCAATTGAGAAACAAAAGCGGTCTTGCGAAAACGAAATTCATGACCTAAAAATACACCAATACGGCGATAATCTAAACCGGGCTCAATCCCATCCCCCGGGAAAGCGGATTGGCGGTAGCGAATCAAATGAATTAAAAAGTCTGAGAAAAAGAAATCTACCCCGAGTTGAATGGTACTTTTATAATTGATTCTTTTATCGGCAAAAAATGAAAAAACATAAAAAGGATACTGCCCCAGACCAATGACATCGGCTTCGTTTAGTCCAGTTCGAAACACGGCATTAACGGTTATAGGCTCACTGTAATATTGGCTTGGCCAATCGCCATGATTGTGTCGGGTCAAAATAACCCCCTCCTGAGATTGGTAACTCACTCCCGCAGAAAAATAAAGCGTATTGGTGCTGTTATTTGGCGCTTTGAAATTCGCATTGGAGTAATGAATGATTCCAGTCCCTAACTTAAATCCAATGCCCCGGTAAATATTTTCTTGTATGAGGTTAAACTTTAAAAATGTGGTGCTCATAAAACGACTTCCGTAGGCCGTATTTTGATAATTATCCTCAGCGTCGTAGGGATTGCCTGCCATGGCCACCCCTTGCCCAATACCAAATCTCAAACGACGCTTCCAAAAATACCAGTTAAAATGACCGTAAAGTCCATAATTCTTACCCAGATAGGGATTCCCCATATCTTGATAATTAAAGGTAAAGCCCCAATCAGGATAGTTATAACGGCTCTCCCACTCATTATAGCCATAAGTCTTGCGGTTGTAAATCAGATTAAACCCGGTGGGATGTCCCGTAATTAGGTGCGCGATATCAGAATTGTGTTCTAAAATACTGCCATAATAATAATCGAGCTCAATGGCATAGGGCTTTAGCTCCCTTTGTTGTGCCAACAACATCGGGCTCAAAACTCCAAAAATCAACAACCACCAATTGTATCTCATGACTCGATAAAGGCCCCAAATATACGGCATTAATTTATGTGGCTCAAGTCACTAAAAACCAAGCCTAACCTTGATGAACTCAGAAGGGCAACTGACTTAAATCCACGTTACCTCCTGAGAGGATTAGGCCAATTTTTTTGCCGCTAAACTGGGCGGGATATTTTAATACGGCGGCCAGAGCGACAGCACTCGATGGTTCAACCACCATTTTAGTACGCTCCCATAAAAGGCGCATAGACGCGATAATCTCGGACTCATCGACGCAAAAAATGGACGCAACACCATTTTGGATAATGGGAAAATTAATGGAGCCTAATTGTGTTTTTAAGCCATCGGCGATGGTATTGGTTTGATCATTGGTCTGAATCGAACCCATTTTCAAAGAACGAAAGGCATCATCGACAGCCGCAGGCTCTGCACCCCAACAGTGGCAATTATGGCCAAAATGTGCGGTAGCCAATGCGGTTCCTGCCAAAAGACCTCCACCGCCCACTGGCGCCATTACACCATTTAAATCTGGCACTTCCTCTAAAAGCTCCATGGTGGCCGTCGCATTGCCTAGGATGACCTCCATAGCATTGGAAGGATGAAGCGCAGTGGCTCCGGTTTTATTGATAATCTCTTGAGTAGCAGTCTCACGAGCCCATAAATTTGGCGCGCAATCTGTGACCTCGGCCCCATAGGATAATACGGCGTCACGCTTGACTTTTGGCGTGCCTAAAGGCATCACCACATAGGCCTTTATACCCATGATTTTTGACGCTAAAGCCACGGCCTGACCAAAATTACCAGAAGAATGGGTCACCACACCTCGTGCGCGCTCTTGATCGGTGAGTGCGGCTATAGCACTAACCGCACCACGCATTTTAAATGCCCCCATGCGCTGCAGTTGTTCGCATTTAAAGTAGAGCGCGGCCCCACTGAGTTCATTTAAATAGCGTGAGGTCGCCACTGGAGTGCGATGAATCCATGGCTTGATTCGGGCAGCAACATCCAGCAGGGCTGATTTACTTGGCCCGTGGTCTTGGCCCCAGGTGCTCGAGGATTGATTATCGGGTGTTGAAAAATGCATTACTCAGAATGCGTGACTTTTTCCCCATTGACAAACACAGCGTAGTCTATCGACATGCTGCCCCGCAGGCTCATCGATACCGAACAATATTGTTCAAAGCTCAACGCAGCCGCGCGCAATGCTTTGGCGGGAACAATATCCCCTTCAAGATATATTTCTACCCTAGCCGATTTAAATGGATTTGCCTTTTCCACCGCTGCGCGCTCCCCGGTTACCTTAACGGTATAACTGCGCACGGTTTGCCGTTGTTTTTTCAAGACATAAATTATGTCAATAGCATTACACCCCCCTATGGCCATGAGCAAAAGCTCCATAGGTGATGCCCCTTGAGGGGCCCCTTCTTTATTGAAGTCCATAGACACCGTGTGCTGGTTTGGTCCGGTAGCATGGAATAAATAATCATCGTTCTGTCGGGTCAAGGTGACGGTCATAATATTTGTGTTTTATGCTGTGGATTGTGCCACACGCTGTTGAATTATTTCTGGAATGCTTTTGCCCTCTATATTACTTTGCAGCCAAGTTAGGATATCTAAATAGAGAAAACTGCGACGCTCGAATGGATCATTTTTATATTGGCTCAACGTTTCGTGCAATCTTTTAAATGATTTTTTGATTTCATGGGGATAAACTTGGGTCAAGCTTCTTATAAAAGAAATCATCGCACGCTGCACTTGGTGCAAGTCTTCCATTTTTATTAAAAACTTGTAGGTGCTCAAAATAAGACGCTCGATTTGATAATCAATACCCGCTTCATAGTGGGCCACAAGATTTAATATTCGTGAAAAACAAAGCAAATCCTCGCGCATGCCTAAGGACTTATTTTCAATAATCAACCCCAAGTACTCAATACATAATTTATACTGGCCACAACCAAAATAAAGGCAAGCAATTTTATAATAAAAGATCATCACGTGGTGCTCGTCTATTTTTTCGCGGTAATGCTCAATTCCTGCCAAAACAGGATCCACTAAGCGCAGTCCTTCATGAAAAGTCCCCGCCATAAAATGGGCATTAAACTTATGGCCATACCGGTATAAAAAGGCCAAACTTTGCACGTTCTCACGCTGAGGGAATGAAGGCCGATCGATGGTCTGCTCAAAACGATCAAGAGCGCTTTGAAATCGAGAAACATCCCCAATAAAAAACAAGGCTTCCAGTAAATACTGGGCCCCGCGCAGATAAAAAACAGGATTTAGATCAATCATTTTTGGCGCCCGATAAAACAACTCGGTCCATCGGGTGGCATAAGTAAAGCAGGCCAAAAAGTCTTGGATAATAAAATTGTACCAAAGTTGCGCGTTGTAATACCAAAGGCGTTCACGAAAGCCTAAGTCCTCTATATGAACTTCAGGCATTCGACTGGCAAAAAATTCTTGTACAAAGCGCAATTCAGTGTCCGTTTTAACGTAACCCTTTTGTAAAAAAAGACTGTAAAGCTGAAGCGAGAGGTTGGACAATTGACTTGATATTTCATTAAGCGTACCGATTTTTGCCGATTCAGCGACAAGTAACTCCGCTCTATTGCTGATACTTCTGGTGATGTACTGGCTCTCGATTACTTTTTCAAGTTCAATAATTTCAGCAGCCATATTTTTCTCTTCATGCTCCAGCGCGATTCCTTTGGCGCGCTCCAACATTTTTAAACTTTGACCAAACAAACCTTTGTGATAAAGTATGGTGGCAAAATCTAACTGCTCTCTTATTTGAAGACGAATATTTTGATGGATCGGATTTAACCTTAAACTGATCAAAATCTGCTTGTACAAATGGCCTTTGAGATTGGACAACTGTTTTTTAGCAATCGTCTTGTGTTCAAGAATTTGCGCCTCATTGTAGTGATTTTGTTTGTCTAAAATGGCGAATAATTGCATGAATTTAGCCTGTTCGTTCACCCCAAGACGACCTGCATACAAACTGAATTGTCGCTTCTCCGATTTGGAAAGGGATTTAATCAGATCGAATAAATTGTCTTTTTGAATTTTGGGCATAGGAACCGACCTGATTTTAAATATTTGATTTACAATTAATTGAATGTAAAAAAGAATCGGTAAACGCCGTAATGCATCCGACTCAAACCCTCTTTAAATACCCTACAAAATATACATTCGCTCTTCAATTATCAAAATATTTAATCACAAATGTCTGCTGAGCAAATTCAAATATTCGATACCACCCTCAGGGATGGGGAACAGGTCCCAGGATGTAAACTCAATAAAGAGCAAAAACTGATTATTGCCGATCAACTTGAAGCCCTAGGCGTCGATGTGATAGAAGCGGGATTTCCTGTATCAAGCCCTGGAGATTTTGAGGCCGTTGCCGCCATTGCAAAGCAAGTGAAGCATGCTACGGTTTGTGGTTTAACAAGAGCGGTTGAGCACGATATTGATGTCGCCGCCGAGGCATTAAAAGCTGCCAAAAAACCACGAATTCACACGGGAATTGGCACATCAGATTCTCATATAAAATACAAGTTTAAATCAACCCAAGAAGAAATTATCCAACGGGCGTATGCTGCTGTAGCCTATGCCAAAAAATATGTTGAGGATGTAGAGTTTTACGCAGAAGATGCCGGCCGTACCGACAACGCTTACTTGGCACGCGTGTGTGAAGCCGCCATTAAAGCTGGGGCTACTGTATTGAATATTCCAGACACCACCGGGTATTGTTTGCCCGAAGAATATGGGGCAAAAATCAAATATCTCAAGGAAAACGTCAAAGGAATTGACCAAGCCATTCTCTCCTGTCATTGTCATAATGACCTAGGTTTGGCTACGGCCAATTCTATTTCCGGAGTCGTGCACGGAGCAAGACAAATCGAATGCACCATTAACGGTGTGGGCGAACGTGCAGGAAATACGGCCCTAGAAGAGGTCGTGATGATTTTAAAACAGCACCCAGGGCTTAATTTATTGACCAATATAAAGACCCCCCAACTCTATCAAACCAGCCAGCTTGTGTCTTATCATATGGGGGTAAATACCCAGCCCAATAAAGCGATCGTCGGGGCAAATGCTTTTGCACATAGCTCTGGAATTCATCAAGACGGTGTGATCAAAAATAGACAGACCTACGAGATCATCGACCCCAAAGATGTCGGGGTAACAGAGTCGGCGATTGTACTCACAGCACGAAGTGGCCGCGCGGCTTTGGCTTACCGAGCAAAATTAGTGGGCTATGAATTAACGAAACTACAATTGGATGAAGTCTACCAAACTTTTTTAAGGTTTGCCGACCAACAAAAGGAAGTTCAGGACAATGATATTCACCGGATTATCGAATCCAGCAAAATTTATTCAGAAATCCTGATCAATTCATAATTTATCCAAAGACTTTAAACCCAAAGTAAACCGATGGCAAAAACACTTTTTGATAAAGTATGGGACGCGCACTTAGTGGAGGAAATGGACAACGGGCCGAGCGTACTGTATATCGACAAGCATCTAATTCACGAGGTGACCAGTCCACAGGCCTTTCAAGAGCTCGAGGATCGTGGCATTACTTTGTTTAGGCCCGATCAAGTGGTCGCTACAGCAGATCACAATACCCCGACTTTAGATCAGGACAAACCGGTAAGAGATCCCCTGAGCCGAAAGCAATTGCAGCAGCTCACCGATAACTGTCAAAAATACGGTATTACTCTTTATGGATTGGGACACGAGTACAATGGAATTGTCCATGTGATGGCCCCGGAGTTGGGAATCACGCAACCGGGCATGACCATGGTTTGCGGGGACAGCCACACCTCGACTCATGGTGCCTTTGGCAGTATCGCCTTTGGCATTGGAACAAGTCAGGTCGCCCAAGTTTTTGCCAGTCAAAGTCTGCTTTTGACCAAACCCAAAACTATGCGCGTCACGGTCAATGGCCCCCTGGCTAAAGGGGTATTACCTAAGGACGTTATTCTTTATATAATTGCTCAGATCGGAACCAATGCCGGTACAGGCTATTTTTGCGAGTACGCAGGCGAAGTATTTGAGCAAATGAGTATGGAAGGCCGTATGACTGTCTGCAATATGAGTATCGAAATGGGGGCACGCGGGGGAATGATTGCACCAGACCAGACTACTTTTGATTATGTCCAAGGCAAGCCATACGCCCCAAAAGGAAAGGAATGGGAACAAAAACTGGCGTATTGGAAAACCCTTCCCACCGATGCTGAAGCTGTTTTTGACAAAGAATACTTTTTTGATGCCAAAGACATCGCGCCCATGGTGACCTATGGCACGAATCCAGGCATGGGCATCAAAATTGGCGCACACATCCCACAATCAGAGGATGCGTCCTTTGCGAAATCCCTAAAATATATGGGGCTGAGTGCAGGCCAATCTCTTTTGGACCACCCGATCGATTATGTCTTTATTGGCAGCTGTACCAACTCTAGAATCGAAGATTTTCGTGTTGCCGCCCAAGCCGTTAAAGGAAAACAAAAAGCGCCCCATGTGGTGGCCTGGCTCGTTCCGGGCAGCAAGCAAGTTGAGGCACAAATTGAACAAGAGGGATTAAAAACAATTTTTGAACAAGCCGGCTTTAAACTGCGTCAACCCGGGTGCTCTGCATGCCTGGCCATGAATGACGACAAAGTTCCTGAAGGGGCTTATTGCGTTTCGACCTCAAACAGAAACTTTGAAGGACGTCAAGGGCAAGGGGCGAGAACCCTTCTGGCGAGTCCACTCGTGGCGGCTGTTTCTGCAATAGAAGGTAAAATCACCGCAGTAGATCCCTATTTAAATTAAGTCTATGGAAGCATTTAAAACCTTAATCAGTCGTGCCTTTCCCTTACCGATAGAGCATATCGATACCGATCAAATCATTCCCGCAAGATTTTTAAAAGCCACCGATAAAAAGGGCTTTGGCGACAATTTATTTAGAGACTGGCGCTACGACAATAATGATCAACCCAATCCTGATTTTGTCTTAAACAAGACTGAATATAGCGGCCAAATTTTAGTCGCTGGAACTAATTTTGGCTGTGGTTCTTCGAGAGAACACGCAGCTTGGGCACTGACAGGCTTTGGATTCAAAGTTATTGTCTCAAGTTTTTTTGCCGATATATTTAAAGG
>DDCS01000174.1:10399-31727 GCA_002335345.1 Flavobacteriaceae bacterium UBA2000
CAAATTCAAGAAGATCCCACGACGATGGTGCGGGTTGATGTTGAAGCACAGCGTCTCGAGTTGATCGGCACGGAACTAAGCACAGGGTTTGACATAGATCCTTATAAAAAAACTTGTCTGATTAACGGTTATGATGATATCGACTATTTGGTCAGCAAACGTGCTGTCATAACGGCTTTTGAAGCCAAACAAGAACAAATTCTAAAGGCTTAAACGATTTTTTGCCGCCATAATAAACACCTATGAAACTAAATATCGCTGTTTTATCCGGAGACGGTATCGGTCCTGAAGTTACCCAACAAGCCATCAAAGCGCTTAATGCCGTAGCGGTCGAATGCAATCATCAATTTTACTTCAAACCTGCTGAGGTAGGGGCCATTGCCATTGACCGCACGGGCACACCACTTCCTGAGTCCACGTTAGCGCTGTGCAAAGACACTGACGCCATACTTTTTGGCTCAATAGGCCACCCAAAATACGACAATGACCCCAAGGCTAAGGTCCGTCCGGAACAAGGTCTATTGGCCTTGCGCAAGTCCTTAGGACTTTACGCAAACATTCGTCCCGTTAAAGCCTACGAGACCCTTTTGGATCAGTCTCCGCTTAAAAGAGAAATTATCAGTGGCACGGATATTTTGATGTTTCGGGAACTTACTGGAGGGATTTATTTTGGCCAAAAAGAACTGAGCGAAGATGGCAATTCAGCCTCCGATCTTTGTGTGTATCACAAACATGAAATTGAGCGTATCGCCCATCTGGCATTTAAAGCGGCCCAAAACCGGAGAAAAAAGGTCACCTTGGTCGATAAAGCAAATGTGCTCGAGAGCTCACGACTTTGGCGCCGTGTGGTACAAGAAATTGCCCCAAATTACCCCGAGGTAAGTTTTGAGGTTCTGTTTGTGGACAATGCGGCCATGCAACTTATTTTAAACCCAAGTGATTTCGACGTTTTGCTTACCGAAAACATGTTTGGCGACATCCTCAGTGATGAAGCCAGTGTCATCGGGGGTTCGATTGGTCTTTTGGCCTCGGCTTCAGTGGGTGATCAATACGCCTTATTTGAACCCATTCACGGCTCTTATCCTCAAGCGACGGGTAAGGGAATTGCAAACCCCATCGCCTCAATTTTATCTGCCGCCATGCTCCTTCAACATTTTGACCTCCACACGGAGGCGCAAATGATCGAAGAGGCGGTGGAAAAAGCCCTTGAACTGGATATCGTCACACCAGACTTAAACCCAAGCAATACGGGAATCACAACAAGCATTGTGGGTGATTTTATCTACGACTACATCTTGCACCCCGAAGATCGACATCTCAACAGCAAGCAGGTCTATCTGGGTCAATCCACTATTATCTAACAAGAAAATGCCCCGCTCACGCGGGGCATTTTTTATTAACCATAAACAAAATGTATTTAGCCGAATCTCGGAAAGTACATTTATTTGGTATTGAGCGTTTTCATCGCCGTCATGGCAAGACGTAAACGCTTCCCCACGTGCTCTATGGGATGCTCAGCAATTTCTTGGTTGACCTGAATCAAGGCCTTATTCTCGATTTCATGACCATAATGGCCTAAACCAACATCTTCAGGCACAACCTGGGTCTTCATAAAATCCGTCAAAAGTGGTTTTGCAGCATGGTCAAATAGATAACAACCATATTCGGCTGTGTCTGAAATAATTCTATTCATTTCGTAGAGCTTTTTTCGCGCCACGGTATTGGCGATCAAGGGCAGCTCATGGAGTGACTCGTAATAAGCCGATTCTTCGATGATCCCCGCCGACACCATAGTCTCAAAGGCCAGTTCAACCCCCGCTTTGACAAAGGCCATCATCAAAATACCTCGATCAAAGTAAGTCTGCTCAGGCCATGTTGCATTTTGGGCCTGGGTCTTTTCAAAAGCCGTCTCCGCAGTCGCCGCCCGCCATGTGAGCAAGTCGTGATCCTCATTGGTCCAGTCTTCCATCATCCCGCGTGAAAAAGCCCCACTGATAATATCATCCATATGCTTTTGAAATAGCGGGGTCCAAATCGATTTCAAGGTTTCTGACAGTTCATTGACTCTTAATTTAGCCCCATTGGTCAATCGATTCATCATGTGCGTTATTCCTCCATGCTTAAGCGCTTCAGTTTGCGCCTCCCAGCCGTATTGAACTTGTCGCGCGGCTTCCTCTGGAGCCACACCCAAGCCCACCATATGATCAAATATTAAAATAGAGCCGGTTTGCAAGACACCACACAATATGGTTTGCTCACCCATCAAATCACTTTTTACCTCAGCGACAAAGGAGGAGGCCAAAACACCAGCGCGGTGGCCTCCGGTAGCATAAGCATAGGCTTTGGCCTGAGCCCACCCTTTTCCGTGTGGATCATTCTGCGGATGGACCGCAATAAGGGTGGGCACCCCAAATCCACGTTTATACTCTTCTCGAACCTCTGAACCGGGACACTTTGGAGCGACCATGATTACGGTCAAATCTTCGCGAACCTTCATCCCTTCCTCAACGATATTAAATCCATGAGAATACGATAAAGTGGCTCCTTGTTTCATCAGCGGCATAACGCGCTTGATGACTCCTGTATGTTGTTTGTCTGGGGTTAAGTTACAGACCAAATCTGCCTCTGGAATCAAAGATTCAAAAGTCCCTACGTCAAATCCATTCGCGGTGGCGTTTTGAAAAGAAGCACGCTTTTGATCGATGGCCTCCTGTCTTAGCGCGTAGGACACGTTTAAACCCGAGTCGCGCATATTCAGGCCTTGATTGAGTCCTTGAGCACCACAGCCCAAAATGACCACTTTTTTCCCGGCCAAAGCCTTAGTGCCCTCATCAAATTCATCCGCATCCATAAATCGGCATTGACCCAATTGGGCCAGTTGTTCTCTTAAGTTTAGGGTATTAAAATAATTTGTCATGGTTGATATTTATGCCTGGGCAAATTGAGCCAACAGGTCCGTTATATTCATTTTTTCTTTAGTTACGGCGATACGGCCAGAACGCACAAATTGCATGATGCCAAAAGGTTTTAACTCGCGGTATAGCAGGTCTACCTCGTGACGACGTCCGGACTTTTCCAGGACGAAGAAATCTCGGTTTACGGTTACAATGCGGGCATTGCTGTCTTTAATAATATTTTGGATTTGGCGCTCCTCGAAGAGCAAATCACTTTTTACCTTAAACAAACAAGACTCTTGATATATCGTTTGCTCATCGGTGTGGTAATAGGCCTTAATCACCTCAACCTGTTTTTCGATTTGCCCCAATATTTTGCGCATTTGGTCCTCGGTAATATGGACTAACAAAGTAAATCGACTCACGCCCTCTATTTCTGAGACCGAGGAACTCAAACTTTCAATATTAATATGACGCCTTTGAAAGATCGCCGAAATGCGATTCAGCAGACCGACATTATCCTCTGTATAGATGGAAACCGTGTATAAATTTTTTTCTTCTTTCATAATCACATGGCAATTAACTGAGTCTGATCTCCGATACTGAGGCCCCTGAAGGAATCATGGGAAACACATTGGCCTCAGGCTCTACGACCACTTCTAAAAAATAAGGGCCCTGATGGGCGAGCATCTCGGCTACGGCCTCGTTTAAATCCTCTCTTTGCGTCACCTTTTTGGCCGGAATGTGATACGCGTTGGCAATGAGTCCAAATTCAGGATTAATGAGTTCCGTTGAGGCGTAGCGCTTATCAAAAAACAGTTGTTGCCATTGGCGCACCATACCCAAAAAATTATTATTTAAGAGCACAATTTTTACGGCAGCTTTGGTTTGAAAAATTGTCCCTAATTCTTGAATATTCATTTGGTAACCGCCATCGCCGATAACAGCAACCACGGTTCGGTCTGGAGCGGCCATTTTTGCACCAATAGCCGCGGGCAAGGCAAAGCCCATGGTCCCCAAGCCTCCTGAAGTGATATTGCTTTTGGTCCGCTTAAATTCGGCATAGCGACAGGCGATCATCTGGTGCTGTCCTACATCGGTGACAACCGCTGCTTGACCCTGGGTGTATTCATTAATACTTCGAATAACCTCGCCCATGGTCAGACCTGGTTTGGTCGGATATAAATCCTTATGAATGATTTTTTCTTCTTCAATACCATGGAGCTCGGCAAATCGATTGAGCCAATCCGCATGATTGTTCGGCGCGCACAATTCGCGCAAGGCCATTAAAGCTTTTTTGGCATCTCCAAGGACCGCAACATCTGTTTTTACATTCTTGTCGACCTCTGCAGGATCAATTTCAATATGGATAATTTTAGCTTGTTTGGCGTAGGTCTCTAAATTTCCCGTCACACGGTCATCAAATCGCATCCCCACAGCCAACAGCACATCGCATTCGTTGGTCAACATATTGGGCGCATAATTGCCATGCATCCCCACCATGCCCACATTAAGTGGGTGATCGGTATCGATTGCCGAAGCACCGAGAATGGTCCATGCTGCTGGGATTCCAGTATGCTCAATAAAGGCCTTTAACTCCTTTTCGGCTTGAGATAAAATAATCCCCTGTCCCCAAATCAGAAATGGTTTTTTTGCCCCGTTGAGTAACTCAGCCGCGGCGCTTAAATCTTCTTGTTTGATTTTTGGCTCAGGAGTATAACTGCGAATCCCCGTGCAAGGTTTATACTGGAAATCGAGCATTTCAAACTGAGCGTTTTTGGTAATGTCGATCAGCACAGGACCAGGACGACCACTTCTGGCAATATAAAAGGCCTTGGCCAACACTTCAGGAATCTCCTCGGCACAAGTCACTTGATGATTCCACTTGGTCACCGGTGTGGATATCCCCACTATATCGGTTTCTTGAAAAGCATCACTACCGAGTAAATGCACTCCCACTTGGCCGGTAATACAAACCAGTGGTGTGGAGTCAATTTGCGCATCGGCGATTCCCGTAACCAGGTTTGTGGCGCCAGGGCCAGAAGTCGCAATGGCCACACCAACGCGTCCAGAAATTCTGGCAAAACCTTGAGCGGCATGTGCTGCACCTTGTTCATGACGGGTTAAAACATGATGAATTTGATCTTGAAATTTATAGAGCGCGTCATAAACGGGCATGATCGCTCCTCCTGGGTATCCGTAAAGGACATCAACCCCTTCGGCAATAAGGCAACGCACTACAGCTTCACTTCCTGAAATTCTGAGGGTCTCCTCCTGGGAAACTTTACTCTTAACTAAGGTTTGTAAGGACATAATCTTTTGTTTAAAATTCGTCAGTAACACAACCCTTGGAGGCCGAAGCTACTGTTCTGGCATACTTGTATAATACTCCTCGATCAAATTTCAATTTTGGGGCTTGCCAATGGGATTGGCGCTTATGTAATTCCTGATCCGAGATATCCAGAGTTATGCTATTTGTCTCAGCATCAATGGTAATTTGATCCCCATCTTGAACGAAAGCAATGGCTCCGCCCTCTTGGGCTTCAGGAGTAATGTGCCCCACAACAAAACCGTGAGTGCCTCCGGAGAATCGACCGTCTGTGATCAATGCCACATCTTTGCCCAGGCCTGCAC
Organism: Flavobacteriaceae bacterium UBA2000; assembly: GCA_002335345.1. GTDB lineage: Bacteria > Bacteroidota > Bacteroidia > Flavobacteriales > Flavobacteriaceae > BACL21. The sequence continues at coordinate 15,928 of DDCS01000174.1, forward strand.
CAATAATGGCCGCGGTTGGTTTTAGCATTTCGGGCATCCCCGGCCCCCCTTTTGGACCTTCATAGCGAATCACAACCACATCGCCTTTCTTAACCCGTCCTGTACCGATGCCCTCATTGGCGGCATACTCACTATCAAAGACCTTAGCGCGCCCGACGAATCGATGCCCTTCTTTCCCAGTGATTTTCGCTACGCTTCCCTCTAGAGCCAGGTTGCCAAAAAGCATCTGAAGGTGCCCCGTTGCCTTAATGGGCTGATCCACAGAACGGATCACGTCTTGATTGGGCGGTAAGTGGGGTATGTTGAAAAGATTTTCTTCCAATGTTTTTCCAGTCACTGTAAGACAATCCCCGTGGATTAATTTTTGCTTTAGCAGATATTTTAGAACGGCAGGGATCCCCCCTACGGCATGAACATCTTCCATTAAATATTTTCCACTGGGCTTGAGATCGGCCAAAAATGGGGTTTCATCGCTGATGCGTTGAAAATCTTTTAAACTAAACTCTATATTCGCTGCGCGGGCAATGGCCAAAAAATGAAGTACGGCGTTAGTCGATCCGCCCAGTACCGTGACCAGTCTAATGGCATTTTCCAAAGATTTACGCGTAATGATATCGCTGGGCTTAATGTCCTGAGCAATCAATTGATAAAGCGCAGCGCCCGCCTCTTGAGCCTCATCTTGTTTTTGCGGACTGAGTGCCGGATTTGAAGAATTATAAGGAAGGCTCATCCCGAGTGCTTCAATGGCGGCCGCCATCGTATTGGCCGTATACATTCCGCCACAGGCTCCAGCGCCTGGACATGCTTTTTCAATCACACTTTGATAATCCGCTTCAGAAATCGTTCCAGCCACTTTGCTGCCCCAGGCCTCAAATGCTGAAACCACATCGAGTTTCTTCCCATTATGACAACCTGAATCTATAGTCCCGCCATAAACCAGGATTGAAGGCCGGTTAAGACGAATCATCGCTATAAGGGCCCCAGGCATATTTTTGTCGCATCCCACTACAGTGACTAATCCATCATAACTCATGGCCTGCACCACAGTTTCCATAGAATCTGCGATGATGTCGCGCGAAGGCAAAGAGTAGCGCATTCCAGGGGTCCCCATAGAAATTCCGTCACTTACCCCAATGGTGTTAAAAATAAGTCCTACGGTCCCCGTAGCCTTAGTTCCCTGCTTGACCTTTAAGGCCAATGCATTCAAATGCATGTTACAGGGGTTCCCTTCATAACCCGTACTGGCGATCCCTACTAGTGGTTTATTAAAATCTTCTGGCGTAAAACCAATGGCATACAACATCGCTTGGGCAGCAGGTTGTGTGGGGTCTTGGGTGACTGTTTTACTGTATTTATTCAAGCCTTGACTCATCGCGATTTCTAGTTCATCAAATAATGGATTCAAAACTATAAATCCCAGGACATTGCCTCAGGCCAAGAGACGGGGATAATCATAAATTCAATAGCCTTTTATCAATATTAAATTATTGATTTACAGAGATCTATAAACAATTTTCTACGAAAGCCAAAGACCCAATATCGATTGTGATTTTTTAATTTCAACCAAAATAGTCTCGGCAATTGACTCATGGACCAAAGCAACAACCACAGAATAATTCTTCAGCCATTTTAATTTTAGGTTTTGCACGAAATGGCTACCTTTGCCCCGAATTAAGAGGAAAGATTTGACTGATTGCAACCTCGCAAAAAAATGCTAAAGGCAGTAACCCGCCCGATTGCAACAGTATAGGTCCTCTTACAATACATATATTATGGCCTATTTGTTTACCTCTGAAAGCGTTTCAGAAGGACATCCCGACAAAGTTGCAGATCAAATTAGCGACGCCCTTATCGATAATTTTTTAGCCTTTGACCCAGAAGCCAAGGTGGCTTGTGAAACCTTAGTGACAACAGGACAAGTTGTCCTGGCCGGCGAGGTAAAATCTCAGGTTTATCTCGATGTTCAAAAAATTGCGCGCGATGTGATCAATAAGATTGGGTATACCAAAGGAGCCTATCAATTTGATGGTAATTCTTGTGGGGTCTTCTCTGCCATACACGAACAAAGTGAAGACATCAACAGAGGAGTGGATAAAGCCAATAAAGAAGAGCAAGGTGCTGGGGATCAGGGGATGATGTTCGGCTATGCCAGCAAAGAGACGGCCAATTATATGCCCTTAGGTCTAGAAATCGCCCATAAAATTCTTTTTGAATTAGCCGAAATGCGCCGTGAGGGCACAGAAATTTCATACCTACGTCCAGATTCAAAAAGCCAGGTGACCATTGAATACAATGACCAAAATCAACCAAAGCGCATCGACAGTATCGTGATCTCAACCCAGCACGATGATTTTGATGCCGATGAAGACAAAATGCTGCAACGCATACAGTCGGACCTCAAAACCTTACTGATTCCGCGGGTAAAAGCCTCGATGACCCCAGAGGTTCAAGAACTCTTTAATGATCAAATCACCTACCACATCAATCCTACTGGCAAGTTTGTAATCGGTGGGCCACACGGAGATACTGGGCTTACAGGCCGCAAGATTATTGTAGATACCTATGGGGGTAAAGGAGCCCATGGCGGGGGGGCCTTCTCTGGGAAAGATCCAAGTAAGGTCGACCGCTCAGCGGCTTACGCCACACGTCATATTGCCAAAAATATGGTTGCTGCAGGAGCCTGCGATGAAATTCTCGTTCAGGTGAGTTATGCTATTGGGGTGGCACAACCCGTGGGACTTTTTGTCAACTGCTATGGGACGAACCATACGGGTCTGAGTGATGGAGCACTCGCACAGCAGCTTCTTAAAATGTTCGATATGCGCCCAGCAGCGATCGAAGCACGCTTAAAATTACGTCAACCGATGTACTATGAAAGTGCCGCCTATGGCCACATGGGACGTGTTTCAGAGCGCGTGACCAAGATCTTTGAGCGCCCTGACGGCAGTAAGAAAAGCGTGGAAGTAGATTTATTTACTTGGGAAAAATTGGATTATGTCGACAAAATTCGACAAACATTTGGACTAAAATAATCAATAGATCAAGGTCAAATAACCGGCGTTTAAGCGCCTAAAGGGACTCGGCGATCTCCATTAATCGAATGTCATATGCGGATATTGCCGCTGGAGATTTTGAATTCGCTTTTTTAATTGCATCACGAAATTACGATGCTCCTGGGAATCGGGATGTAAAGGCCTGTGGGCCAGTCCTTGTTGTATGCTTTGAATCTGCCCTAAAACCGCCTCAAGTTCTGGATCAATCCAGTGGTCTTTAAAAAAGTCCCACACCACTTCTTCCCCTTGATCGTTCGGGTGGATTAAATCGCTCTTATAAAAACGATAATCTCTGAGTTGATCCATCATCAGCTCATAAGCTGGAAAATATTTCGGAGCGCTTGGTTCTTTATTCACCTGGTTCAGCGCAGCATGAAGACCTGTAATTAAATGGGCCTTACCTAGGCTATTTTGAACCAGACCATCTTTGGTATGACGCACCGGAGAAACTGAAAAAATGAGTTGAGCCTCAGCATTATATTGGGCCATAAGTCCAATAATCTGGGCCACTGCCTCCTGAATTTCAGCAACACAGAGTAATTTCTTATTAAACAAAGACCCAGGTAGTTTATGACAATTACCCACCAATAAGTCATTTTCACTTTTTTGATAAGCCCAAGCAGTTCCCAGGGTAATCAGCAGATGGGTCGCCTTGGTCAAACCATCCCGTAATATTTTTAAGTCGGAATTAGCCTGCGTTAAAAGGGTCTTTGGGTCTTGACTTGAATACTGACCATGCAGGGCCAAAATAGAGTACCGCCCTTTATAATCAAAGAGGTCGTTTTCTGTAAACTCATCAAGCAATAGTGCCCGCTTGATCAGATCATGAAGGGCCAGAGGGTGAAATAAAACCCCCAGAGGGTTAAGGACTACAGGCCACTTATAATACGCCAATCGCTGACCGATGACCTGAGCAAAACAAGACCCTAAAGCCGTTATTCGGGAATCGGTATGAAGGAGAATCCCAGAAGGTGCTGGTTCGATCTGGGTGAAAAAATTCATTTATGCGATCATTTTTCGCGCCGCACTGAGCGCCTCTTCTAATCCTTCGGGCTTCTTACCTCCCGCGGTAGCAAAAAACGCCTGACCGCCGCCCCCGCCTTGGATGAGCTTCCCGAGTTCACGCACCACCTGACCCGCGTTAAGGGATTTACTTTTAACAAGCCCTTCGGAGATATAGCAAGTCAAAAGGGCCTTACCCTCATGGCTGCTGCCAAAAATCAAAAACAAATCATCTACATTCTGACCCAAATTAAAGGCCAAATCTTTTTGTGCTGCAGCATCTAAATCAACCATTGCCGCAATAAATCGCACCCCGTTTACATGCTCTGCACTTTCTTTGAGTCGCGTTCCAAGACTGTTGGCTTTTTCGCGAATGAGTTGTTGATTTTGTTTATTGAGTGCTGATAAATCGTGTTGTAACTTTTCAATAGCCGCAATTGGATCCTGGGCCTGATGCAATAACCGCTGCACCTGCTTAAAGGCTGCGGCACGCTCCTCAAAAAACGCTTTTGCGGCGTGACCTGTAATGGCCTCAATGCGTCGGATACCACTCGCTACCGCGGACTCTCCAGTAATAATAAAATGCCATACATCGGTTGTGTTGGCCACATGGGTGCCGCCACAAAGTTCGAGTGATTTCCCAAACTTTATCATGCGCACCTTATCTTCATATTTTTCACCAAAAAGAGCCATAGCACCCATTTCAATAGCTTGATCATAGGGCATTTGACGAAATTCTTCTAAGGGGAGTCCATCTCGAATTCGGGCGTTGACATAATCTTCCACTTGCTGTAATTCCTCATCACTGAGTTTGGCAAAATGGCTAAAGTCAAAACGCAGATAACCACTATGCACCATAGACCCTTTTTGAGCCACGTGCGCCCCCAATACATGACGCAAGGCTTCATGCAATAAGTGGGTTGCGGTGTGATTCGAAGCCGCGCGTAGGCGTTGTTTTTGATCCACCACCGCCGTGTGTAACTCTTCAGGATGTCGCGGTAAGTTTTTGGTGATGTGTACGATTAAATTATTTTCTTTTTTAGTGTCAATAATGTAAACGACCTCGCCATTTTCAGCTTCTAAATAGCCCTTATCCCCTACTTGTCCTCCGCTTTCTGGGTAGAATGGCGTCTTGTCAAAAACCAATTGGTACCGCACTCCGTCTTTCTTATTTTCTACTTTTCGGTAGCGCGTCAATTGGACCTTTTGGCTTAAGTGATCATATCCCAGAAATTCTTGCGCATCGCTCTCGTGCAAGACCTGCCAATCTCCTGTTTCAATTTTAGTCGCTGCCCGTGATCGGGTTTTTTGCTCTTGGAGCGCTTGGTCAAAACCAGATTGATCCAAACTGTATCCTCGCTCGCGCAGAATCAGGGCCGTCAAATCAATTGGAAAACCATAAGTATCATAAAGTTCAAAGGCCTTGGCCCCTGAAAAAACTTGGCTCGGACTCGTTTGAATCAGTTGATCCAATAACTCAAGCCCTTGTTCTAAGGTGCGTAAAAATGAAGCCTCTTCTTCCTTGATTACATTGTGAATTAAATTCTGTTCGCGCACGAGTTCTGGAAAAGAACTCCCCATCATTTTGCTCAGTGTGGCGACGAGCTTATAAATAAATGGCGCCTCCGTGCCCAAAAAAGTATATCCATACCGTATGGCTCTTCTTAAAATACGCCGGATCACATAGCCCGCCCCTGAGTTGCTCGGCAACTGGCCATCGGCGATCGAAAAGGCTACTGCACGCACATGATCGGCAATAACGCGTATGGCGATATCCGTTTTTTCATCTTTACCATAACGTTTGTCTGTAATGGACTCAATGGTTTCAATCAGTGGGGTAAAAACGTCGGTATCGTAATTACTGGTTTTTTGCTGTAAGACCATGCAAAGACGCTCAAAGCCCATCCCCGTATCCACGTGTTGGGCAGGCAATTTTTCCAAAGAACCATCGGCCTTACGGTTGAATTGCATGAACACCAAATTCCATATCTCAACCACAAGCGGGTGGTCTTTATTGACCAGTGCTGCTCCGGGATGGGCATCGCGTTCCTTTTTGGGGCGCAAATCAACGTGAATCTCACTGCAGGGCCCACAAGGACCCTGATCCCCCATCTCCCAGAAGTTATCCTTTTTGTTGCCATCAATAATATGTGCCTCATCTACAAGTCCGCGCCAAAGATCATAGGCCTCAGTGTCTTTTTCAAGGCCCTCACTGGCATCCCCTTCAAAAATCGTTACATATAAAGTGGCCTTGTCAATATTGTAAACTTTTGTAAGCAATTCCCAAGCCCATTCGATGGCTTCTTTTTTGAAGTAGTCGCCAAAGCTCCAATTCCCGAGCATTTCAAACATGGTGTGATGATAAGTATCCATCCCCACCTCTTCTAGGTCATTGTGTTTTCCGCTCACGCGAAGACACTTTTGGGTATCTGTGATTCTCGAGTGATCCGCCGCTTTGTTACCTAAGAAATACTCCTTAAACTGGTTCATTCCCGCGTTGGTAAACATCAAGGTTGGGTCCCCTTGAATGACCATAGGGGCAGAGGGCACCACGGCATGGCCTTTGGCCTTGAAATAATCTAAAAATTTTTGTCGGATTACTGCAGATGTCATATTTCTGTGTTCTGGTCGTCAGGATGCTAAGTCTAGCAAACAATTTTTATCTTTGCCTTGCGTTAAACTCAGGAATCACTTGAATTCATCGCAAAAATAGAACTTTTTAAATTATGTCTAAGGTAAAATATTACTACGACGCGCAAACGCTTTCCTACCGCAAAATCAAACCAAAACGCGGTAGAAAAATCGGTGTGTTTTTCCTGACCCTCATCGGTATTTTTTTCAGTGGGTTCTTATTGCTTTTGGCCTATATTAACATCCCTAGTCTGGAAACCCCAAAAGAGCGAGAACTGCGTCGTGAAATCGCACAGCTTGAATTGCAATACGATTTATTAAACAAAAAGATGGACCAGGCCGAAGTGGTCCTCGATCAGCTCGCTCAGAGAGATAATACCCTTTATCGCACTTATTTTGAAAGCAACCCTATCCCCGATGAGCAGCGCAAAGCCGGGTTTGGTGGTGTGAACCGCTATCGAAATTTAGAAGGTTTTGACCATACCGACATGCTGCGCTCAACCAGTGAACGTCTGGATGTATTGACCAAGCAGATTGTGGTTCAGTCGCGTTCCTTGGATGAAATTGCGCGTATGGCGGCCACCAAAGAAAAGCTACTCGAGGCCATCCCCGCGATTCAGCCCGTAAATAACGAAGATTTAACGCGCATGGCCTCTGGCTTTGGCTATCGCCGGGACCCCTTTACCAAGGCCCGTAAATTTCATTACGGCATGGATTTTACCGCGCCCCGCGGGACGCCGATTTATGCTACGGGTGATGGTGTGGTTAAGCGGGCCGACAACCGATCTACCGGTTTTGGCAACCACATTCGCATTGATCACGGTTTTGGCTATATGAGCATTTACGCCCACTTATTTAAATATAATGTCCGTCGTGGACAACGCGTTAAACGCGGCGATTTAATCGGATTTGTTGGAAGTACGGGACGCAGTGAAGCGCCCCATTTACATTATGAAATCCACAAAGATGGACGCCGTATTAACCCGATAAACTTCTACTACGGTAATTTAACCCCTGAGGAATATGCAAAAATGCTTGCCTTGTCGCAACAAGAAAACCAATCTCTAGATTAATGCACGTTAATCTACCCGATAAGCGCTATTACAGCATAGGCGAATTGGCCAAAGCTTTTGAAGTAAACCCTTCATTAATTCGCTTTTGGGAAAAAGAATTTGATATTCTTCAACCCAAAAAAAATGCTAAGGGCAACAGAAAATTTACTCCAGAAGACGTCAAAAATCTGTCTCAGATTTATCATCTCGTGAAAGAACGCGGATTTACCTTAGACGGTGCTAAAATTCATCTCAAAACGCAAAAGGGGCGATCAGAAGACTTTGATTTGATTCAAAAATTAGAATCGATCAAAGCCCAACTATTGCGCATTAAAGATCAATTGTAAAAGATTTAGAATCTGAAAATTATTTCTTTCGCAGATATACGGTAATGGGCACACCGTTAAAGTCAAAATTCTCTCTTAACTTGTTTTCTAGAAAACGCTTGTAAGGCTCTTTTACGTATTGAGGTAAATTGGCAAAGAACGCAAAGCTCGGATAGGGCGTAGGCAGCTGAGTGCAAAATTTTATTTTGACGTATTTCCCTTTAACCGCAGGAGGCGGCGTGGCCTGAATTATCGGCAACATCACATCGTTCAACTGACTGGTCTTAACCTTTTTGCTTCGGTTTTCGTAAACCTTAACCGCGGTTTCTATAGCCTTAAAAATGCGCTGTTTGGAAAGGGCGCTCATAAAGACTATGGGCACATCAACAAAGGGCTCACATTGTTTTTTGATGTATTGCTCCATTTCTTTTGTCGTCTTGTTGTCCTTTTCAACTAGGTCCCATTTGTTGGCCAAAATCACGACCCCCTTATTGTTGCGCTGAGCCAGCCAAAATATATTTTGAACCTGACCATCAAAACCTCGAGTGGCATCAAAAACCAAAAGCACCACATCGCAATGCTCAATGGCGCGCACACTACGCATAACGCTATAAAATTCAAGATCTTCCTTGACCTTACTCTTCTTGCGGATTCCTGCAGTGTCCACCAGGTTAAAATCAAAACCAAAGCGATTGTATTGAGTATCTATGCTGTCTCGTGTGGTCCCCGCAATGTCGGTCACCACAAATCGATCTTGACCGATTAAGGCATTAATAAATGAAGATTTCCCGGCATTAGGACGGCCCACCACAGCAAAGCGAGGCAATTCTGACTCTTGGCTTTCCCCCTGTTCCGGTAGCGCTGCAGCAACAGCATCGAGCAAATCCCCCGTTCCGCTGCCGTTGATACTCGAAATAGTAAAGTATTGATCAACGCCTAACGCATAAAATTCTGCGGCATCTTGTTCCTTATTGGCACTGTCCACCTTATTCACAGCCAAGAAGCAAGGCTTTTTGCTGCGTCGCAGTAGCTGGGCCACTTCCTGATCCATTCCCGTTACCCCGTGACTCACATCGACCATAAAAATGATGACATCGGCCTCACCAATGGCGAGCTCAACCTGCTTGTCGATTTCCGCCTCAAAAATATCATCACTCCCAACGACATATCCGCCAGTATCGATTAACGAAAAACTCTTTCCGTTCCAATCACTTTTTCCATAATGGCGATCACGAGTGACACCGCTGACGGCATCGACAATAGCCTCGCGTCTTTGGATTAAACGATTAAAAAAGGTGGATTTGCCCACATTGGGACGTCCGACAATAGCAACAATACTCATAATGATAAATTCGAGGCAAAGTTAGTGGATAAATGCGGATAAGTTTAAATAGTCACGCCCTATTATTGCGCGTCATAGCCAAATCGACGCAGTTGTTTGGGGTCACTGCGCCAATTTTTATTGACTTTGACCACTAATTTGATATAGATCTGTTTGCCAAAGAAGCGCTCGAGATCCTTTCTGGCTTCTATGCCCACCCATTTCAGGGGATGACCTTTATGCCCGATGATAATGCCCTTTTGAGTTTCGCGCTCCACCATAATCACAGAACGGATGCGAATGATGTCTTCATCTTCAAAGAATTCCTCAGTGTCAATTTCTACCGAGTAAGGGATCTCTTTTTTGTATTGAAGTAAAATTTTCTCGCGGATAATTTCATTGACAAAAAATCGCTCTGGCTTATCGGTAAGCTGATCTTTGGGATAAAATTCCGGCGACTCAGGGAGCAGGGCAACTATTCGTTCAAAAACCTCAGTAATTCCGAAATTTTCCGTGGCAGATATACCAAAAACCTCAGCATTGGGGACCTTTTGTTGCCAATAAGTAAACGCCTCTTCTAGTTTATCTTCGTTGCCTAAATCAATTTTATTAAGCAACAGCAACACCGGGATTTTTGCATTATTTATCCGCTCAAAAAAAGCTTCATCCTTGAGATCCTTTTCTCCGAGTTCCACCATGTAGATTAGGACATCAGCATCATCAAAAGCCGACTTCACAAACTCCATCATATGGGACTGAAGCGCATAAGCAGGCTTGATAATTCCTGGAGTATCACTAAATACGGCCTGAAAATCGGCGCCATTCACTATACCCAAAATTCGATGTCGGGTCGTTTGCGCTTTACTGGTGATAATGGATAAGCGCTCTCCAACGAATGCGTTCATCAAAGTACTCTTACCCACATTAGGGTTGCCTATGATATTTACAAATCCAGCACGGTGGGCCATATAAAAAGTTTTGACAAAGTTACGTCAAGTTTCCTTAGCGCTTGTATTTAGCCTGGATCAAAACGCGTTTGGGCTTGCGATCGACTGTGTAGAGGCCCCAATGCTTTTCCGGTTCTGCCGGATCATCAGAACCCTTCCATGGCTCATCAAAAGCCTCAAACCAAAAGACAAGGACCTGAGATTCCAAAGCCCATCGATTTAAGGCCTGATAATAAGTTTTTTGCGCCATAGGATGGGCAAAATGAACGGGGATTCCGTTGCCGTTGGCCTGTGTTGGCCACCCTGCTTCAGTAATGATCAAAGGGACATTCGGGTATTTGTCGCTTATTTTTTTGTAGTCACTCTGGGTTACCGCTAAAGCGTTGTCAATCTCTTGATATTCCCAAACGGGATAAGTGTGTATGGCAATAAAATCGACACATGCGACAAGTGGTTGCATAACATCGAGCCATGGCACATAATTATCACATACGGTAACCGGTTGAATACATTGAGCTTTTACAGCCAAAACATACGCCTTGATTTTCTCAACAGTCACTAAATGATCGGTCCAAGAAACACAAGCTTCATTGCCCACGGCAAGAGCAAAGATTCGTGCTGGATATTGGCCAGCGATCTGAATTAAATCATTGACCTGTTGTTGATTTTTGAGCGCATTGGCCTTTAGAATTTCAGGAGGGTATACCCCTGCATCCCAGCCGCAATTGGGATTATTGACCTCGGCCTCGAGATAAGCCCCAATCATTACTTTTAAGGGTATATCTTCTTTTTCCAGAAGATCAAGGACCATTTTGGTGTGCTCATCGACACTGTAAAGACGGATATAAGAAAAGTGCTGGGCCACCAAAAGTAAATCTTCCTTTACTTCTTGGTACGTTGGGACAGGCCCTCCCGGATATTGATTTACGCGGTATCCGGAATAACAGACCCCAGGCCCGGCTTGAATAGAAAAAAATTGATCGTAATGCAAGGCCGCTATTCTTTGACTTTTGATAAGATACGTATTAAAACTTCAATTCCTCGTGCTGATCCCAAAGACCCCAATAAGCCCCTACAGTCCCTTCGGCGTCAACTTTCCAAGACTCATCAAAGGCGGCAAAATAGAACATCTCTATCCCCTGTGTTTGCGACCAGGTCTGGGCATTGATAAAATATTTTAAGGCGTTTTCATAACCGGGCACTGCTGCACCCAATGATTCCCCTTCACTGGGCCAGCCCGTTTCTGTAATGATTACTTTTTTTCCAGGGGCCGCAGCTTGGGCCTGATAATACATTTGCTTCATATAAAGCAGCGAATAATCAATGCCGCAACCTTCCCAATACGGATAGCAGTTGGCTAAAATCACATCGCACACCTCGGTGATTTTTGGACGATTTGTAAACTCATAATAGGCGTCCACATAGCCTACAGGAATCTCCGGTAAGGCTTTTTTTACACGATTTATATAGTCGATGAGCGCTTCTTCTTGAAGTTCTTTGCGATACATAACCTCATTACCCACAGCGGCAACATCAACATATCCTTTGTTGGCCAAGTACACCAATGCAGCCACCTCTTCTTCGTTTTTCTCTAGATCATCCCCAAGCCAGGCGCCTACCAGAGTTTTAAAGCCATATTCGCGCGCCAAAACAGGAATCTGCTCATTTCCTTGGGTGCACGAAAATACCCGAATCCATTTGGTGTAAGGTTGTAATAAAGCAAGTTTTCTGCGAATTTGTGCTTCGGAAATTGGGTCTCCGGGCTTTTGCACGCCTTCGTAAGGGCTAAAACAAATTCCGTGCATTTTTTCATTGAGCAAAACCCGGCTTTGCTCCTTTAATCCTTCTCGATCTAAAGCATCGACTTGAACGCCGGCCAAAGACATCATCTTTTCTTTTCTGTACGACATGAATTATTAATTAAAGTTTCTTTTTTATGATTTTTTTCTTTCTTCTAGTTTGGCTTTAATTTCTTGAGCCTTTTCTTCAGTGATATCATAGCTCTTCATCATCAAAATAGCCCCGATAACCCCAGCAATAGGTAATAATGTATAGAACATGCGCATTCCAGTGACTGCGGACTCGGTTACATTTTCGGCATCAAATCCTACGACAGACAGGATGAAACCGCCGAGCAGAGCCGCAATACCAAAGCCCAATTTAACCATCCACCAATAGACTGCGCCCAATACGCCTTCGCGACGTTTACCGGTTTGAAGTTCATCTAAATCACAGACATCTGCAGTCATACTCATCATGATGGTAAACAAGCTCCCGATACCAAATGAATGAAACGGCAAGGCAAATAAAAATAAATACGGTTTACCGGGAACAAATAAAAACCAGAATAAAACATAACCGATTATTGAAATGAGTTGAGACACAATAAAGGCCTTCTTTTTACCCATGACTTTGGACATGCGCGTGATAATTGGAATGACCAAAAAGGTCGTAACAAGGGCCCCTACCGATCCATGCATGGCAGGCCAATTGCCCGCACTTGCGGGATCACTGTTAAATAAATAATGGACAATAATTAAAAAGGTATACGCCGCAATTACATTAAATGAATTAAAAATCAAAAAGGTGGCTCCGGCAATTTGACGAAACTGCTTGATTTTAAACGCTTCAAAAGCGGAAGTAAAAATCCCTTTAATACTTCTGATCACATAAGGGGCACTGATCGGCAAAAAGTCATCTCGGTCTAAAGTCGATTTTCCTTTTAGGAAAATCGCGGGAATTAATGCGAAAATCGTACAAGGAATAGCGACCCATATCGATAAATCTCTTACCCCTTGGTCCGCGCCCTCCGGGAACCAAGACGGGTCGTAAAGGATCACCCAAAACCACGGAGCAATGACCCAGGCCCATTGACCTATAAATTGGGCCACAGCCATGATTTCGGTGCGTTCGTGGAAGTCTTCACTAATTTCATAACCCATCGCCACGTAGGGCACACTAAATATCGTAAGCCCTAAATAAAAAACTAAGGACCAACTCAAGAAGTAAATGAAATTGTACACAACACCATCGTCTTTATACAATTGCCACATGGCGACGTAGGCAAGGCCCATAATTATGGCTCCAATAAGCACATATTGCCGTCTTCGGCCCCATTTTGATTTAGTATTGTCCGAAATAAATCCCATGATGGGGTCGGTAATCGCATCAAAAATTCGGGGGACAAATTGGATGATTCCCCAAAGTAGGGCCGCAAAGCCCAGGTCTTGAACCAAAACAATGATAAACACCCCCAAAGCTGCGGGAAACATTTGATTGGCGAGCATACCAAAACCAAAAGCAATCTTTTGGCCCATGGAGACACCCTTGTTTGGCATTGATTTCACATCTGTCATAGTCGTTAGTCTTTTGTTAGTTGTTTATTAAAATGGTCTGTATCGCTTGAGGCTTGAGCACCACGCGACACAGCTGGTCGTTTCCTTTTATATTGATTCTTTTAATGTCATTAGTCGGGTTAAAGACCACCACGACATAATGATTTTCACCGCCTTTAATGGCCGTAGCCATAATATCCTTATCAGTGCATTGGTGTTCAATGACGACAAATCCTGGTCGAATGAATTTGCTGAAATGACACATTATATAATACAATGGGGTAAAATAAATGGCATCTTGATCGGGGTCAACGAGCACCGGAGCAATACACCAGTTTTCAAACCAATTGGGCCCGCCTTGTCGGTCTAAAACCATGTTCCAATCAATCCATCCATCTACCCAATGATTAAGGCACCCAATGATATCACGCGCATAGCGGTGCACCGGAGCGTATTTGGGGTGTAAATATTTTTTTTCTGGCTCGCGCCAAGTGTAACCCCAATCCGTGGCTTCCTCTCGCCAATACCAATCGTCTTCACCCCAAACCGGAGTTTGAGCGTCACAGCAAGCCTCGGTTTGTATTAAAAATTTATCTGGCGCGGCCTCATGGGCGCGCTCTAAGGCCTGCGGAAAATAATCCACGGTACTTTCATACCAGTGCACCGCCGTTCCGTCAAAATAGCGTGCATGTTCCTCATTTTGATACATCACTGAAACCCAATGATCTAAACCTTCTCTGTTTTGATCATAACCCAAAATATTTAGCTGGGCCAGTCCTGAATCCTCCAAAGTAGGCCCTAAGTGCTCACGAACAAATTCGGTCATTTGTTCCGGGGTAAAATGCATACTCTCCCAATTTCCACCGTTCCCATGTGGTTCATTCTCCACTGTAAATCCCCAGAGCGGTATGCCTTCTTGTGCATAAGCGCGGGCGTATTTGACAAAAAACTGGGCCCAAACAGGATAGAGCTCAGGCAATAAACTGCCCCCAACCCAAGAATTATTGTCTTTCATCCAAGGAGGAGCCGTCCATGGAGAGGCGATTAATTTAAAACCCTGATCAGAAACTTTTAATGCGGCTTTAATCATGGGGATCAGATAATCACGATCGTGCTCGATGTTAAAATGAGCTAAGTTTTTATCCCCAGCTACAGGAGCATAACTGTATTGTCTGCGCGCAAAGTCACAAGAATTCATGTGGGTGCGCGTCAAAGAATAATGCGCGCCTTCTGCACCAAAATAAGCTTGGATAATAACTTGGCGCTGGGATGGACTCAATTGATGAACCAAATAGGACGTGGCATCAGTAAACGATCCTCCAAAACCGGTAATTGTTTGACGATGGCGATCCGGATATAAATGAACTTGGGCATGGCAATCTTGATCATTATCAATCCATTGACTCAATTGATTTTGATCTATTTGAATCAAATTTCCTCCTGTTCGCGAGGTTTCATATACCTCAATTTTAATTCCGGTTTTTAACATCTGCTCAGCCATATCACTCATCAATTTGCCTTGAATTATTTTTCTCTATTAAATGATTTAAAACGAGATTGAACAACTCGATAGGCCTGCTTTGTATTGCGATTGATGTCCACAAGACCCCAATATTCTTCATTGGCGGTTCCATCATAAGGCACGCCACTACTGCCCGGAGCCCAGCCCCCAACATCTTGACGATCGGGATACCCCGCTTTCCACCACCCATCGGTAAAGGAAAAAATCGCGACCCCCGCAGAAGGCGTCTCGGGCGTCAAAATCTCAGCAAGCATCCGCTCTAATGCATCGGCTTGGGCCTTTTGATTTACTCCGGCCTGATAACCTAATTTTGGCGCGGTCATGTAACTGTCGGCGCCAAGCTCCGAAAAATAAACCGCTTTATCGCTGATTTGCTTAAAATCTTGGATGGCCTTGTGCGACTCATCCCAGCGATAAACATTCAGCCCCCAAAGGTCTAATTCAGCTAATTGATCGAGCAGCTGCTCTGTGGGCACCTCACCATGAGCAGTAGCCACAGGGTGGCCGGGATCCTTCTGATGTATGGCCTTAATTGCCTTTGCCAGGGTAGCATACCAAAGGTCCATTGTGCCGCCAAACCACTCTGGATGATAGTTATATTCATTTCCGAG